>JAGGZX010000067.1 GCA_021161785.1 Candidatus Woesearchaeota archaeon
AGTTTAAAATTGTTAGTGTTAATCGCTCACCCTTGTGATGAATAAATTGCGTGGATTTCTGATTTTTTAACATGTTTTCTTGTTTTTATATCGCTTTGACAAATTTTTTGATAGAAACATTTAAATAGGAGTTATAACTACTTTTTAGTGAAAAAGGAGCACGACGCAATGATGCAAAACAAAGGAGGAAGCAAAAAATGTTAGAAAAAACTGCTAAAATAAAAAGTCTTGACGAATTATTAAAAGAGATTACGTTATCAGAAACAGGTCCTTGGCGTAGAGAGTATGAAAAGTTTAGAGATCAAGCAAGGAGCAAGGATTCAGAGGGCGGTTACAAAGTCGTGATTAAAGATTTTTGGGAAGAAGTTTCAGGTTATGGCCTTGATTACTTTGTACAAGTCATTGTGACTGAAAAGCAGGGTTCTGAAGAGAAAACAATTTACAATTTTGGACCATTAATTTACAGGCATGGAGTTCCAGAATTGAAAGATGATTTTAGCATTGCATATAGGAAAGCAAAGATTTTAAAAGCTGACAGTGAAGGACTTGTACTAGCTTTAGAATCTTCAGAAGCTATTAAGATTTTAGAAATAAGCAAGGATGGAACTAGCAGGGTTGTTGAGAGTTATGACTTGAAAGAAGAAAAGAAAGCAATCACTGAGAAGACAGTGTTAGAAAAAACTGTTAAGGAACTAGATGAGGAAAGCTTTAAAGATTACTTGCGTGTACAACCAGGAATTGGAGGTAGAATTGTTTATAGTGATGAGGATTTAATGATTGGCGTTGTGCCGCACTATGACAGGGATTATGACGCTAGAGTTACAAGCTTGACATTGTATGTTGTTTTGAAAGATCAAGGCATTGCAACAACAGACATATATCTTGACACACACCACCCTGACGCAAGGTTTTACAGTGTTGACGGAAGTGTTAAAGATTTACAAGTTGAAAAACTTGACGGAGAGGTTAAGATTAAAGGCATTGCCAGAGCAGTGTATAACCCTGTTAGAGGACCTAGCAAGGAGCAGTTTAGAGAAGAATTTGAGATAACTGTCAAGCAATAAAAATTTTTTTAATTTTTTTATTTGTAAGGGTTTGTGTAGTTTTTACAATTCTTTAATTTTTTCTTGTGCTTCCTAACAGTTGCGTTCCTTGGAGAATGACCTGTTAGTGAGTCTAACACGCTTCTAGTTGTGGTTAAATATAAGGAGAATAAGAAATTGTAAAAATCTTGTTCTTTGGGTAATGGTTTCATGTATCTTGTAAACACTGTGCGTGCAAGGTTTTGTTTAAAAGTATCTGTTGGAATGTGTGTGGGGAATTTGTTTTCTTCCAATACAAAGCCTATAAAGTTGTAATAGTTAAATATTTCATTGTGGTGTTCAGCTCTAATGCTTGCTAGCTTGTCAGTGTATTCTTGCGTATAGTTTTTAGGAATGCCTGCTGGCGGTAGTTTTGCATATGTTAATAGTTTCATTTGTAGCAATCTAGAGGTCCTGCCATTGCCATCTAGGAATAGATGCATTAACACTAAGTGTAAATGCGTTGTGAAAGCTCTAAATATTGATAGTAGGTAATCATCTTTCATGCTAAACTCGTAATAATTGTTTTTTAGTTTTTTAAACCTGAAGAAGATGTTAGAGTTTAAAAACGCTAACAAGTCAGTTAAGAGTTCTGACAAACGCTTGTTAGGAACTGGATAGCCACCCACTCGCGTTGTTAAAGCGTATCGTTGAAGCCTATAATCAGGTCTTAACCTTCCATGCTTTAAGCCTTGAATCTTAGCATTCACTGCTAGTAGTGTTTCCAAGTCTAGCAATCCTTTGTTTTTTCTTAGCGCAGTGTCAAGGTATTGCGCTGCAGAGCACAGGTTTGACTCTAACCTTCTGTATTCTTTACCCTTAACACCTTTCAAGTCAGGATCTATTTGCAAGCTGTGACGTTGCAAGTCTTGTTCTAAGCTGTCATAAAACAATTTTGAAAGTTTTAAACCCTCAGCATCGTGTTGTAGTATTAGATTAATAGTTTTCTCCAAGTCTTCAATCTCTGACTCTTTAAACACTAAGTTTTTATCAATGTGGTCTATAAGTCTTTTTGGAAACTTGTAAGAAGGTATGAGTCTATCTTTATCTTCACATTCTTCGTTAAGGCGTGGGTTGAAATACCTAATTATTAATGACTCATCTTTTTTTGTTAAGTAAGATTGTTCCACTAGTTTTAGTAATGGTTTTTTATACATGTGTGTTAGTAGTGAAAACTCATTTATAAATGTTACTACTCTTTAGTAAGAATTAAAAAATGTGAGAATTACTTTTTCTTCTTAACAACCCTTGCTTTAGGCTTATGCTTGTAAAACAAGAATCCTAAAACAGCTATGACAACAAGCACTGCAATGATTAAAGCAGCAACAGAAGCTTTGCCAGCGCCAATAACAGCGCCTGTGAGCTTGTTGAAAAATCCTTGCTTAACATTTTGTTTTTCAACAGTTTTCTTGATTTCTTGCTCAGTGCAAGGCCTTTCAGTTAAAGGTTTTCCTTCTTCAACGCCGCATTTGTTAGCATCAACGCAAACCCTTTTCTGAACGCCTCCAATGCATGGCAACCAATCACTGCAAACCCAATCGGGAGTACATTGTTTAACAATGATTGGCTCATTACCCTGCTCTGGCAATGACTCATTTGTTTGCGTTTGGTTTTGAGACGCATTAGTATTAGATTGGTGATAATGACCACCGCCACCGCCGTGATGGCTTGAACCTCCACCGCCACCACCTCCAGAGGAACCGCCTCCAGAAGGGCAAGAACCGCAATCAGCAGGGCAAGAACTGCAAGACTCGCTTCCAGCGCAAACATTATCACCGCAAAACAATTCGCCATTAAGAGTTAAGTCAATCCTTGTTATTGAAGTGTCGCCTTCATAAAAATAAGAAGCTCCAGTGTCAAAGCCTTGCACAAAGAAATGCAGTGTTTGACCTTCTTGCAATCCTTGAACAGTGAATGTTGATTCAAAACCATAACCACCGTTGCTTGTTATTGTAGCAGCTACGTCTTCATCGTTAATCCTAGCAGTGACTAGCAACCCGTCTTGCGCAGGTTTACCATTAATAGTTACAAAGCCATAAAACTGGTGTGGGAAACCTGGCGTTACAGGGTTGGAATTGTTTCCAGAATTATTACCGTCTGCAAGGACAATGCTTGTGCTTGCATTGAAATGTAAAATTGCTAGCGCAACAACAATGCTTGTTATGAAAAAGCAGCCTTTCATTTTTGTTACCTCTCAAAGATAATAAAACTAGGGAATGGGTTTGCTTTTAAAAAGTTTTCGGTTTTCAAAAATTAATGTTTTTTAGAAGTAAAAACAAAAAAATTTAAGCAAAAAAAGTTTAAACCCACTCCATCCATGGGCAATACGTTGTCGGCGCGTAAATGTCTTCACGATCCATCTCAATCCAATAACCCCTGCCAATGGAAACCCAATCTTCAGGTCCAAGGTACTCCCAATGATAAGTGTGGTGTCCGCAATTCCTGTAACCAACAAGTGAACTCCATAATGGGAATCCAATAGTTGGGTCTATCAAAGACGCTAAAGCACAGTAAGCAAAGTTACCATACCATGGAACCCTGTAACTACAGTAATCTCTAAAACCATGATACCTTGAACCAACGCCGTAAATGCCAATAAGATTCCATCCAGGTTTTAAAACTCTTGAAGGTGGCAAGTTAGGCCCTGTCTGGAACAAGCTACCTCCAAGTGTCTTAACTTCATGGTCAAGAGTTTCAAACACCCAGTAACCCCAACCAGGCGTTATGTGGTGTAACGTGTCAGGAGCGTCTCCAGGACTCCAGACAAGCCACTCACCAGTTTCCGGATCGTAAGTCCAAACACTTTCAATACCTTCCAACTCACCAAAAACTGCTTCTGGACTGTCATTGAACAACACGAAAGGCACTGAAATCAAGTTCCACTTCTTAAACAAGTGCAGCCTGAAAAGCACGCCTTCAACCTTGAAAAACTCTTCATCCACTGGTCCTTTATTACCCAAAGCGTCTTTACAATAATACTTCAATCTATGCTCAGTCTCTTCATTAAACTTGAACGCACGATTACCGTAAAGTTCATAAGGCACACAGCAATAACCATCTCCAGACTCGTTAAAGTACCTCCTGCCAAACCTGTTACAATACTGCCTTGTCCAGTCATCACCGTCTAATTCAACGTAAAAGCAAACCTTGCTGTTATCAACTGGGTGTGGTTCTGGATCAACGCATTTAAGGCTTATAGGCGTCATCATTGTAACCTTCCAACACTCCAAGCTGTCATTACCATCACTCCAACATCGCTCTGAAATCCAAGGATAAAACACTGAACTGTTTCCATCCCAAACTTCGCGAGGCTCTCCAACAGTCTTGTTAGGCTCAGGTCCTGTGTTGTCAACAAACACGCATTTCTTTTTAACTTGCTCTGTCTTTTCAACATTGTCAACGCTGTGATATTCTATCAAGTGGCAAGACTCTTCAGGGATTGTGATGTTATCACCAGTGTAAACACTCCAATTACCTTGCCCAGTAGCGTTTTGACAAGCTTGATATGACAAGCAAGCTTCATCATTAACGAGAGTTATCCTGTAATAAGTGTTCTTTACTCTTGAATCACCGCATGCAGGACCATCAAACGCTGTGAACCAGATTGGTGTTTGATTGTTAATCCACGTAGTGTAGCACTTGCCACACTTGCCAGGACCCTGCCTTGGTTGTCCTAAGTGAATGCTTGTAGTTGGAGGTGTGTGGTCTGCAAAGAATGTTTCAATCTCAGTAACTGTGTTGTTCAAAGCATCTCTACAAATTACTCCAACACTGTTCTCACATTCTTCAGGTAATTGTATGTCAAACGGTGGGATAACGTTTTCTTTCCTGTCGGAAGTACCATTACATTCTTGCACTTGATACCACCAGTCACAAACCACGTCATTTACTGGATGTGGCTCTGGATCGAAAGCTTCAATATGTATTAGTGTAGCATTGTCCACATAGCAAACATCGCTCTCGTTTTCAGGCGGGCATTGACCATGTTGCGGCCCAATGATTGTCTTGTTAATGATTGGTGCTTGCGAGTCAACAATATCAATTTCTGACTGGATTTCACCAGTGTTGTGCAAAGCGTCTTCACAGTAATATTGTAGTTCGTGACATGAATCCTCTGGGAATGTGAACGTCACGTCAGGCTCGTCAATAACAAACCATTCAGTCCAGTTACCCCAAGAACTGCAATCATCACTAACCCTGTAACGATAGTAAAGCGTTACTTGATCCACTGGGTGTGGTTCTGGATCAACGCAATTAAGCGATATCTCTGTCTGCGTTGTTATGAATGTTTGATTGTTCTTAACAACTTTTGGCTCTCCAATTTCTTTACCAACATTTGGAGGTGTGTTGTCAACGAAAGGACATTGCACCTGAACTGGTTCAACATTGCCTAAGTTGTCAACACTGTAAAACTCTATCAAGTGACAAGACTGTTCAGGGATTGTAATGTTTCCACCAGTGAAGAGCGTCCAATTACCTTCTCCTGGCTGGTGCATTGGTATACACTGATAGTAAGGGTTGGAACACGGGGACTCACCATCTTCGAATAATGTTATCATATAATAAGTTGCATTCACGCCAGACTTTGCATCACTAGCATTAAACCATATTGGAGTTTGACTCGTAATCCATTCATGACCCAGTCCGTCTGAAACAAGTGGTTGTCCATACTGCTTTACTGTGTTTGGAGGTGTTGAATCCACTAGGAATGTTTCAGAATCAGTGACTGTGTTGCCTAAACCGTCTTCACAAGTAATGTTCAAAACATGTGTTGAGTCATTGTAAAATATTATGTGCTTAAAGTTTGTGAATGATCCAGAATCAACGAGTTGTCCCATCCAGTAAAGTTCGTAAGTACAAGTAACATCATCTACTGCGCACTCACCTTCATCTGTAACTGTTATGTTAACACCGCTAGTGCCGTCATCTTTAACATAGCACTCATCTCCAGGGTTTTCTGGAGGACAATCACCAAGCCAAGTTCCAAACATTGTCTTGTTAATCACTGGTGGCTGAGAGTCTACTCTGAAATAGAGAGTTGTATGGCTTGAAGATTTATTCACTGCGTCATGACAGAAATAATGAAGCTTATGGTATGAATCCTCATTTTCATGGAACTTGAACAGTACTGGCTGGTTGTGAGCGTCAACACAGCAATACTCGCCTTCTCTAGAACCTCCTAGATCATCACAATAAGATGCTGTTATGTCATTTCCGTCATAGATTACTTGGAAGCAGAATCGTTCACCACCACTTGGGTGCGGAGGTTGGTCTTGACAAGTAAATGTCAAGTTAGTTTTTGGACTAACATAATAAGCTGCTGAACCTGCAGGTGCGTGAGGTCCTGTAATATTTGATAATTGAACAATTGGAGCTGTTTTATCAACGAAAAAGCAGGTGTACTCAACATCTTCTTCATTACCAACAAGGTCTGTGCTGTAATATTGTAATTGGTGACAGGACTCATCAGGTATTGTGAATGGTGATGTATACTCTTGGAATGAAATGCTATCATTATTGTAAAAGTTACAAGTTCCAGAACAATAAGCATCATCTACAAGGAAGTATCTGTAATAAGTCTTGTTTACGCCTGCTGGGTGTGGAGCTGGATCAATAGCTGTTAAGTTTACTTGCGTAACGCCGTCAATCCATGTAACACCATTTTCATGCTTTTGAGGACCTAAGAAAGAATGACTTGTCTGAGGAGGTGTTAAATCAATGCAAATATCATTGTATACTGTGTAAACTGAAGATTGATTTTCATTTATTTGATGACGGCTCTCCATGCGCCAGGTTCTACAACATTCTGTTTCAGGAGTGTGTGCTTGGAAATGAAACACAGTGCTTTGTCCAGGTTGGAGAAGGTTTCCTGTAATAGCATTCCATTGACAGTATTTGCCTATATTGTTTTCTAAGTAATAAGGACCGTTCCAACCTGTTTTATTGAAACAAATAATGTTTGTAAAATTGTCATGTTCATAAATCCTAAACTCATGTATTGGATGTTCAGAACTCACTAGGTTTGTAACAGTTACTGTGAAGTTTAAGGTTTGATCTGCAGGGACAATGTTTGGCGATACTTCTATTGTTGACTGGTCTGCAGCAAATGCAATTCTTGCTCCTGAGAATATTATTATTAGGGTTGTTAGCAAGATTAGAGTTTTAGAAATTGTTTTTAGATTTTGGTTTTTATCCATATTTTCACACCCCAAAGGTTTTATAAAAATTTTTATGGAATACAAATTTTGTAAAAACTTTAAACAAAGTTTTTGCTTTGATATCGGAATGTGCTTGCGTTTTTAAAGGTTTTGTTTTTTGTTACACCTATAAAATGCTAACAAAATTCAATACGGGTCGGTGAAGAATTTTAACTAAAAACGATTTTTTGATTAATAGTTTTAAGAATTAACAATAGTTTTAAATAATTGCTAACACCTTCCAAAAATCATGGCTGAAATTCCCTACGATGTAATAGCAAAATCTTATAACGCATTGCATGGCAAAGAACAAGAACAAAAATATAAAGCAATCTTAAACATTGCAAAACCATTGTTAGAGAAAGCAATAAACATGTTAGACATTGGATGTGGCACTGGATTAGCAGCTAAATATTTCAAAAACATTTACAACCAATATGTAGGCATTGACAACTCTTATGAAATGCTAGCGCAAGCAGTTACGAATTCAAATTCTGACAAAACATTATTCACACTAGCAAGTGCTGAAGAACTGCCTTTCAAAAACAAAGCTTTTAATTTTATTATTTGCGTAACTGCAATGCATAACTTTGCAAATCCTAGGAAAGCTTTAAAAGAAATGTTAAGAGTTGCAACTAGTAACGCTATAATTGCAATAACGATTTTGAAAAAGTCTGGTAAGGCAAAGCAATTGTTAAATCTTTGCAAGAAAGAATTGGACATAATAAAAATTTTAGAAGAAGAAAAAGACTTTATAATCATTGCAAGGAAAATCAATATAAAACGAAACATTGATGAACGCTTAGTAAAATATTGTAACAGTAAAGTTTTTAAAGCGTTACAAACTTCGGTCAAGACTTGGCTTGTTCAAAACAATAATAAAAAATAATAAAAAAGCAAGGGGGTTGATATTATGAGCATTGCAAAG
>JAGGZX010000036.1 GCA_021161785.1 Candidatus Woesearchaeota archaeon
ATATTTATTACACTGCCACAAGACTGGCATTGAAAAGAGAATGTTAAAACACCTTTAATTTTCTTCCTATGGAAAGGGGTTTGTAACTCTCCTTCAAAACCGCAGTTGGGGCATTTATACTTAACATTCGCGACAAGCCTTGACTCATACTCTTGCGCAGGTTCTTGATAACCACAATTCGGGCATTCATAATACTTTGCAGACTTTATAGGCTTACCTCCACGCCTAGGTTTTTGCATGTATGCCTGCTTACACTTAGGGCATAACTCTTTAAAAACCCAGACCTTTGCAAAGCCTTTAAACTTTCCTTGCAAAACCCTGTTCGTGAAATAAAACAAGTCTTCAATACTTTCTGGTTCTTGCAACGCCATGATTGTAGTGTTTTCTAAACGTTTTTAAATATTTCTAACCCCACCATTGTAAAGGTTTAGCATTGAAAGCTCCGGTGGTGTAGTCCGGTCAAGCATATCGGCCTCTCGAGCCGAGGACCCGGGTTCAAATCCCGGCCGGAGCATTGAAAAATTTTGAGTTAAAAATTAAAAGGTGAGACCATGGCTTTAAAAGGGAGGATTGTGAGTTTTAGACGTGGAAGGCACACGATTAGGCATAACCAAGTTATCATTGCTTTTGAAACCATTGATTCAAAAGAAAAAGCTTCTCAATTACAACAAAAAACAGTTGTTTTCAAAACGAAAGCTAAAACTTTGGAAGGTGTTGTCACAGCAACGCATGGCAGTAAAGGCCTTGTCAGAGTTGTTTTTAACCAAGGGCTCTCGCCTAGATGCATTGGAGAACAAGTGTTTTTGGAATGAAAATGTTAATAAAAAAATTAGTTGTGCAAAACATTAGGACTTATAAAAACCAGACAGTCTTGTTCCCTAAAGGTAGTGTGTTGCTCAGCGGCGACATTGGATCTGGAAAGACGAGCTTGTTGTTAGCTATTGAGTTTGCATTGTTCGGTTTTGTTAAAGGATCAATCACTGGGGACATGCTTTTAAGACATGACGCTAGCACTGGCTTGGTGCAGTTAGAATTTGAGATTGACAACAAAAATGTTTTGATACAAAGAGTTTTGAAACAGTCAAAGACTGGTGTGAAGCAAGAGAATGGTTTCATAGTCATTAACAACAAGAAGTATGACCTAAGCCCTACAGAGCTTAAAGCCAAGGTTTTAGAATTGTTAGGCTATCCGCAAGCATTGCTACAGAAAAATCGGGAGTTGTTATACAGGTACACTGTTTTCACTCCGCAAGAACAGATGAAGCAGATCATTCTTGAAAAACCTGATGATCGTTTAAAAATTTTGAGGAAGTTGTTCGGCATTGACAAGTATCAACGCATAAAAGACAATGCTAGTGCAATGTTAAGGTTTTTAAAGTCTAAGAAAGCGTTTTTTAAATCTCAAGTTGAGGACTTGCCGAGCTTGGAGCAAGAGTTGCAAGAATTGCAGTCAAGCTTGAAAGATTTGCAATCCCAATTTTCTAAAGCAGATCAAGAATTCAGACAGGTTGATAAGGATTTAAAACTTTTAACTGAAAGCCTTGAAGCTTTAGAATCTGAGCTAAGCCAGTATAATGATTTATTGTTAAGGATTGGTAACTTAACGTCTAAGCTTAACGAGAAGAAAAACCAGCTTGTTGAAAAGCAAAACGCTTTGGCAGACATCAAGCTTGAACTTTCAAAACTTCCTGAAAAATCTGTGTTGCAAAGCATTGTCCAAGTAGATGTTTCAAAACAGATTTCAAGCCTTGAGAAAGACTTGCAAATTGCAGAGCAAGAAATTTCTGAAAAGTTGAAAGAGTTAGCGAATATTGAGTCGCAAATTGCTCAAAGCCAAGAAATTATAAGTCAGGTTTCTAGTTTGGATTATTGTCCTTTGTGCAAGCAAAAAGTTGGAGAGGAGCACAAAGCTAGGATTAAGAAGAAAGAGCAAGACAAGATCGGTGCTTTGCAAAAACAGTTAGACTTAACATCGCAATCTTTAGCGCAGACTAAGGATTTAAAAAAGAGCATTCAAGACAAGATTGAATCTTTAAAGCAAGAATTGTCTAAAAAACTTGTTGCAGAAAAGGATTTGTCAAGGTTGGAATCTTTAACTAGTAAAAAAAATGTTTTAGAACAGCAAATCCAAGAATTGGAAAGAGTAATACCTGCCTTGCAGTCAGAGTTAAACGCGTTAAACCAAAAACTTGAAAGTTTTAAATCTAAGCAAGAACAAGTTTCAAATTTGAAAGCCAAGCACAAGGCATTGTTAGAAAAGCATAGAACTGTTTTTGAAAACAAGACAAGGCTTGAGAAAGAGTTAGAATTTCTAAACATGAAGATTCAAACATTAAAAGATGCTCTGTCTAAGAAATCTGTTTACAAGCAAAAGCTTGAAAGATTAGAAGCTTTTATGTCTTGGCTTGAAAGTTTTTACCTACCGCTCATAGACTTAATTGAGGAGAAAGTGATGGCTAAGCTGCAATTAGAGTTTAACAACTTGTTCTCGCAATGGTTTTCAAAACTTGTTGATGATTTAGAGGCAAGCATTGATGCTAAATTTACACCAGTAATTAAACAGCAAGGTTTTGAAACAGATTTTCAAAGCTTGTCAGGTGGTGAGCGCACAGCAGTTGCTCTTGCTTACAGGCTTGCTTTAAACACTGTTGTGAACAAGCTAGCTTCAGGCATTAAAACAAGAGACATTCTAATCCTAGACGAGCCAACTGAAGGTTTTAGTTCTGAACAGCTAGACAAGGTTAGAGACGTGTTTCAAGATTTAAATTTGAAACAAATCATAATCGTTAGCCATGAGTCAAAAGTTGAAACCTTTGTTGACCATGTGCTTAGAGTTGAAAAGCAAGAAGGTGTTAGCAAGGTTTTACAATAACTAAATTAAAATTTTGAAAATTTAAACCTTCTTTAAAGAATTAAAGAATTGAGCATTAAACAATGCTTTTCATTAAGACCTCTTCAACCTTCTCTTACGTTTTTCTTTCTTCATGCGCTTGCGCTGCCATTTCCAACGCATTTGACCTTTCTTCTTCCAACGCCTACTGCTACGCTTCATAAACGCTTGGGTGTTTAAACCTTTTAAAAATTTTTTTAAATGCTGACCTGTTTTCTACAATGTAATGAAACCTGTAAACATTCCAAATCCAGAAGCAGGTAATGAATTAAGAGAGAAAAGGGTTAGCCAAGCAATCACATACAACATTGAGAAAAAAGTTTTAACATTCCTAGCAAGGCACACGCCAAGTTTTTTAAACCCAGATCATTTTACAATACTAGCGATCATTGGCGCTGTAATTGCTGGAGCTAGTTATTACTTACAACCAAGGTTGAAAATTAATGAATTACTACTAATTGCTTGTCTCGGCATTTTCTTGCACTGGCTTGGAGACAGCTTGGATGGAACTCTAGCAAGGTTTAGACATATAGAAAAACCAAGGTATGGCTATTACGTTGACCACTTGTCAGACATGGTTTGCTTACTAATTATCATGCTAGGCTTAGGCTTTAGCGATTTTTTAAGACTGTCCATAGCTCTAGGCGTTGTGATTGCTTATTACTTACTATCAATAAACAGTTTCTTACTAATGAGGGTTAAGAGAGTGTTCCAACTATCCTTTGGAAGGTTTGGACCTACAGAGGCAAGGATTTCCTTAATACTAACAACAATTTTCACTTATCTCACTGGATCCTTCTTGTTCATTATCAAAACGCCTTGGTATAACATAAAGTTCACACTCATTGACTTGCTAGCAATGCTTGCAATATTATTCATGATTTTCCAATTAGTTAAAAGCATTGTTGCAAACCTAAAAATTTTGAAACGCTTAGACAATGCAAACAGGGTTTCATGAAAAATTCCAAGTAATGATTGGTAACAACAAGCAAGCCATTGCTGACGTTCTAGGCACTTTCCAAGCAGCTGGTAACAAGCCAATAGCAGTGCTTGTTAAGAATATTATGAGATGTGTTAATCCTTGAGCAACTTCAATGATTGTTAAAAGCAACAACACTGCAATGCAAAGCTTCGGGTATGAAACCTTTGTGAAATGCTTTGCAAACAAAACACTGATTTTTAAAGCTATAACGCTTGCCAAGCAACCAGAAATCAAGACTGTGGCTAGCAATAACGCAATGTTTGGTTTTCCAGCTAAAATTTTTTGCACTGCAATGATTGCTCCATTCCTAGCTTTGTTCAAAGCATGTAAAGCTGCTATTGACAAGACAAAGTTAACAGTGGTTATAGACCCAATCATTGCCATGAATCCTTGATCTCCAATGTTTTTTGTTAACATCATTGCAATCACTGCTGCTTGAGAAGCGCCAATGCCTGGCAGTATAGCTGTTAAGAATCCTGAAAACTGAGCTCCAGCTAAGGCTTTCAACAATTTTTTAGTGTTAAACCTTGTGAATTTGAAAATTTTTTGTTCAGGAATCTTAGTGTTTGATTTCAAGCTGTAAATAAGCGTTGAAGCTCCGAAAAGCCCTGAAAGTAAGGGTTGTAACGGGTTGTTAACATAGCTGTTCAAAACTATTAATCCTAAAACGCCTGACAATGCGTAAACAATGAATGTTTCAAACTTTTTGTCAGGTCTTAAAATAATAAAAACGCTTATCAAGGTTAGTAAGAGCCAAATCTTGGTTTTTAAAACATTGTACAAAACGCTTGTGACTGTTTTAAACCAGTAGTAAAGAGTGATGCTTAACAACAATCCAGAAACGCTTCCAATGATTGAAAGCTTGACAGCTTGAAGTCCGAAACCTTTCAACAAGTACCTGTGGCCTGGTAACACGCCTAAAGCTGTGCCAGTGTCTGGAGCTCCTAAGAATGTTGAAGGAATTGTATCCAAAAAGGTGTGTGTGACAGCCATGCTAATTATGAACAATGCTAACAATGATTTCTCAGTAATCAAGATGTTTAAACCAATAGAAAACACAAGCATGCTTATAGTGTTGACATGAACGCCTGGTGTTAACCCAGTGATTATGCCGAACAAGACACCTAGCAATATGCTGGCAACGCTTAACAAGAATGTTACAAGCATTGCAACCATTCATTTTTTAAACACGAAACGTTTTTAAAACTGAGTTTTAAAACTTCGTAACGCTTTCAAAGCTTTTAAAAAAGCTTTAAAAAACAGTAATCATTAAAGAAAATCTTTATAAATGCAAAGCCCTACTTTCAAGGCATGGCTTTAAAACTACACTTGAAGAAAAGACCTAGACGGCCAGTCATTATTGAAGGATTCCCAGGCTTCGGCATTGTGGGCGGTATTTCAACACAATACATTATAGACCATTTAAACATGGAATTGATAGGAAGCTTTTTCTCTGAAAAAGTGCCTGCAGTGGTTGCTGTGCATAACAAGAAAATGGTGCCACCAATAGGCATTTATTACAGTCAAGAGCACAACTTGCTAGTAGTGCACCCAGTGATCACGTTTCCAGGCTTGGAATGGAGTTTCAGCACTGCATTGTTAAAACTTGCTAAAGAGTTAAAAGCTAGAGAGATCATAAGCATTGAAGGCGTTACAAGTTTTTCAGAAGAAGTTAAAACGTATTACTATACGAATAGTGAAAAGCTTAAAGAACGGTTAAACGCTTTAAACCTTGAAGAATTTAAAGAAGGCATTATTGTAGGACCTACAGCTACATTGCTAGCAACTGCTGAAAACTTCCCAGTGGTTTGCATATTCGCTGAGACAAGCATTGAACCTCAAGACGCTAGGTCAGCTGCCAAGGCTTTAGAAGTTCTAGACAAATATTTAAACCTGGGCATTGACACAAAGCCTTTACTCAAAGAAGCTGGAAAGTTTGAGAAGCATTTAAAACAAATCATTAAGCAAAGCTTAGAAGCAATGGATGTTAAGAAGAAGAAAGAGTTAAGCTATGTTGGATAAACGCTTTTTAAATTTTGAAATTAAAAAACATAAAACTTTAAACTTTTTAAATTAAAATCTCAACTCCAGATCCAAAGATTTGTTTCAAACTC
>JAGGZX010000064.1 GCA_021161785.1 Candidatus Woesearchaeota archaeon
GGATAGACTTCTTGCTAGGAAAGCAAGGGCTTGCAGATGAAGAATTATACCATGTTGTTAAAGACTTTTTCAAACAATACTTACACCTAGATTATGAATTCACGTTTGAAGAATTAATTGAAGAGTTTGACAAGGTTTACCTAGACCCTGATGTGAAGCAAGAGTTGATACAATTCATAAGCGATATTGGTTTGATAGAGTTTTCAGAAAACGCTTACAACGAGCGAGAAGTGAAAGAGTTTTTGAAAAGCTTTGCATGGCTTATTGACAGGTTGATACCTTTAAAAGTTAAAGAAAACTTTTTCGATCCAGAGTTGAAAAAGATTGTTGAAGAAAAGCCTTCAGAAGTTGTTAAAGAGGAAGAGTTTTTAAAGCAAGAAACGCCTCAAGCGTTTAAATACCTTGTTAGAGAAGCTTCTAAAGAGTTGTCAAACAACAATGTTGAGAAAGCTAAAGCTTTATACTTGAAAGCGTTACAAATTTACAACAAAATGAGTGATAAAGACAAAGCTGAGAATTATAAATTGTTAAGAGCGCTTTACAACATGTTAAGGTAAGAATTAAAGGTTTGAACGTGACGTTGATTGCTCACTTTTTCTCGCTTTTTGAAAGCTTTTTAATCATCCTGTGCTGCAAGATTGAAGCAAACAAGATTAGCAATCCAGCAACAGCGAATGATAAAACAATTACGAAAACATTCTTAGCATGCTTGACTAGGAATTCTAGGTATTTATCCATGAATTGTCCTGGTTGTTCAACCTTTGCATGTTGAGAAACCAAGTACCTGCAACCCTCAATCGTTGCGTCTAAAAGTTTTAAAGCATTGTCATACTCCTTGCCAGTTATCAAGTCTTGAGCTTTGTACAATAACTCGTTAAGCTCTGCGCATTCAGGATTTCCAGACAGTAAATCCCTAGCAAACGTTACCAATAACTCGCTTTCTTCTGCTTTGCTCCTAGCTTCTAAAGAAGCAATCACTATCAACCCAGTGTCTTCAAAAACTGGTTCTGAAACATTAGCAAGGACTTTTATCTCAAAATGCTCTCCCAACCTGTAATTAGTTACATACAAATAAGTGGTTCTTGTCTCGTTCACGTTTAAAGCTGCATAGTACGGGTTTTCAATCCAAGTCTTGACTTCTGAAACATTCACCTCAGTCCAAAGCTTCACGCCGTAAATCTTGTCACCCCAAGTGTTCCTCACGTGTATAGGCACTTTAATGGTTTCGTTCTTGTAAACAATGACTAAGCCTGGTGTTAAAATCTCTAACGGTTTTGGCTGTTCAACCTCTTCAGGAATTGGCAACGGCAAGGTTTGCGTTCTAGTGTTACTGCCACCGCCAGTGTGCGTTGTTACTTGCGTCTCAGGAAGTATTTGCGTTACATTAACAAGCACTGTGTTGCTGTAAAGCGAAGCGTTATGTGGATCTACTGCTTTGAAAACAACAAGACAAGTGCCTATGGAAACACCTGTAACTGTGAGTTGCGATCCATTAATGGTTATGCCTGCAACGCCTGAGCAAGTGCTGTTGTAAATGCTAAACGTTAATGACTCGTTGTCAGGGTCGTAAAACCTTGGATTAAGAGCTGACCCTGTGAAGTAATCATTATCTTCAAAAACAGGGTCTACAGCATACTCTCCAGTCAGGTTGTATAAATCATTAAGGAGTTGTGGAGGCCTGTTAACGTTTGACACTGTTATGAAAATTGTTAAGTTGTCAGACTCTAGCATTGTGTCATTAACTAGCAATACTATTGTGTGATTGCCAGCGCTGAAAAAGTTGAAATGCTTTGTTATAGAGTAATTTCTTGAAACATTCTCACCGTCAAAATACCATGTAAAGTTTAAGTCTTGGTAAGGCTTTTCGTCATTAAAGCCTGTATGGTTGAACAGTAACGTAACATTTTCTTGAATGCTTATGGAAACATTGCTAGCTGCTGTTACATTAGTCCAGTTTAACAACACAGTGTTGTTCTCCAAGATTTTAACAAGTAATGTTTGAATCACTGGCGGTTCTGTCTTGTTGTGAATCGTGAAGTTTACAATCCTGTAGCTAGGACCTCCGCAAACACAGCCAGCGTTGTTTAAAGAGTCATTAACCCAGATTTTTACAGAGTGATTACCGGCTTGACTAGCGTTTGGAGTGAACTCTATCAATGCTGAAGTGTTAGAAATTTTTTGGATGTCAAAAATTGTTGTGTTGTCATAAAAGGTTAAGTTTTCCGTAGAGTTTGGCAGTGAAAGGTCTTCATCACTGGCGTAAACAATGTATGAAAACTCGTGACCAACAACGATTGGCTCTGGAAACGTGATGCTTGAAAGTGTTGGGCAGTCGTTCGTGTTGTTAATGTATAGTAAAAAACTGTTATTCCTTTGAGCTCCGTAAGAGTCAGTTATGGTTACAGTTACGTTGTAAATGCCAATGTTTGACTGCACTGCTTGCACTTGTAAAACGCCTTGACTGTTAATGCTAATGTTCGCAACGCTTTCAACGCTTGAAACATTGTAGTATGAAATGTTGTAAGTCACACAGTCTTGACTGCCAGGACAGTCTTCATCGTCAGTAGCGTTAATGTCGTATTCAAAGTTAATATCTTCCCATGCTTGCTGGTTTGTCAAGTTGTGCAGAAACCTTGGTGCAGAGTTGTTGTGAATGCTTATGAAAGCAGTGGTGTTTGTTGAAGAACCGTAACTATCATTAACTGTTACAAGGAATGAATGGTTACCTATCAAGCTAGCGTTTGGCATGAAGCTTATAATGCCAGTGGTTGCATTGATAGGGAATCGTGAATCATTCGTTGTAAAGGTTAAAGAGTCACCTTGATATGTTAACATGTCAACGTCTGAAGCGTTAACCTTGTAAACGAACAAGGCGTCTACAAAACCTGTTAAGTTGTGAATGTTGCGATTGTTTTGAGTGTTCACATCGTAAGAACTATTCTCATGAATCACTGGATCGTCATTCACGTTTGTAACATTGATAAACACTAACACATGGCTTGTTTGCTTTCCATCACTAGCTGTGATGTTAACCCATCCAGTGCATATGACATGATCATTAGTTAGATTGTTAGGGCTTGTGAAGTTCAACCATGCTTCTGCAAAGCTTGTGTTGCCGTCAAAGTTGTACTGGGTTTGTGACTGGTTAAGGATCCAAGGGTTTTCAATGCTTGCAGTGCAGTTCAAAGCAGTGCTTGAGAAATTGATAGTGTCATTGTCAAGGTCTGTGGCGTTAAAGTATAAAAACAATTCTCCGTTTTGAATGCTTGAAGCACTGGTGTTTAAAGCTGTGATGTTTGGCGCATGGTTTACAGAGATTATTGTGAGAATGAAAGAAGAAGTGCTGTTAACACTGTTATTGTCAGCTTCCATCACTGCTAGCGTCACGTTGTGAGTTCCAACGTCAAAAAAGCTTATGCAAGAAGCAAAGCTTAAAACAGCTGTGTTGTCAGAAGTCTTTGTTAGCTCTAAAGGCGTGTAAGTAGCTGGCACAACGCTCACTATTGAAAAATTGAAAGGACCATTAGGCGTTTCTTCATCAGTAGCAGTTATTGAGTACTGCCAGTTGCAATCATTTTCATAAGCAGTTTGGTCAGTTAATGCAGGGCTGAAGTATGGGGGATCATTCACTGACAAGACTTCAAAAACAACAACTAGCGTTGCATCTGCCAAGGCGCTCGGCGTTTGATTGTCTTTTGACAAGAACTCTACTGTGTGATTGCCAATATCATCCACTGTCGGCGTCCAGTTAATGTCTCCAGTTTCAGTGTCAAAACTGTCAAAAGGGTTTTGTGTTAAGATAACATAATCAACGTCGTCATTCTCAGGGTCTGAAGAGTAAACCCTAAACCTGTAAGCATGGTCTTCTAACAAAATTGTGTGGTTACCTTGATCTATGTCTGATTCATTGTACAACACTGGCGTTGTTGGTCCAGCGTTTTGAATTGTTTTATTAACAGTTTCATTAATTGTTGTAGTAGCGTTCCAAGCAATGACTTGGCAAGTCCAAGTTTCTCCTCTAAAAACAATGTTTTCATCAACGGAAAACTCTCCGCTAGTGTCAGCGTTTGTTAAGGAATCATAAACCTGGCTTCCATTAATCCATGAAACATTAACAGCTGTTGCGTCGCTAACATTCCATGAACAAGTCATTGGATCGTCTGTTGTTACATTGCTAGGCGTGATTTTTATTTCTACAATGCTTAAAGCTTGAACTTTGAAAAGCGTTAAGAAAATTGTTAGAGCGATCAGTAATGCAAGCATTGTGACAGCTGTCAAGCCTAGCGATGCTAGCAAATTGCTTAGTTTTTTTCCATGCGCAGTGTTTTCTGCTTTCACAACCATTTTGCAATTACCTTCACAATTTTTTTATTTTTGCGTTTTTAAATGTTCATGTTTCAAATCATGTTTTAAATGTTTAACCTTTTTAAAATGTTTAAGTTTTAAACCTTTAAAATCAGTGCTAGTCCAGTCATAAATCTTTGCTGCAATATCTAGCAAAGCTTTCAAAGCTTTAACAATGCTAGCTGTTAATCCAAGTGTTTCAAGCATTGCTGCATGCTTTGGTTGTTTTAAAGGCTTTGCAATTCTTGACGCTTGACCATGTTCGTGACGTTCGTGACCTTCTCTGCCAAGTTCATGATGCTTTGCAATGCTAGCGCCTGGCTTTGCAATAATCGCTTTTAAAGCTTCAAGCTCTTCTTCCAATATTAAAATGTTTGAAGTGTCAAGCTTTGCAAGCTTTGACTTTGCAATGCTTTGAATGCTTAAAACTTTTACGTCCAAGTCTTTAACCAAGTCTTGCAAGTGCTTGAAGTGTATTAAAGCGTTAATGTTTGCGTGTTGCAAAGCTTTAAATGTTTTCGCAGCTTGTAATAACAAGCTAGCATGCCAGACTTGTTGTAATTGTTTAAACCTTGCTTTTAAAGCTTTAACGTCAAAGCTTTGCGCATCGTTTTTCAAAGCGCTTGCCATAGTTGTTATTATTTTAACAATGTGCTGCTCGTGAGCCTCAACAGCTCTCGCTAACTCGTAAGAATGCTCTCTAAACTTGTGCACCTGTGTTAGCTTGAACCTTTCAAACAAAGCTGGAGCTGAGAGTTCTCTACCATTAACAGGAGCTGTCAACACTAACAATGCTTTAAACTCTTCAATCAAAGCTTTCAATGCTAAACCATCCTTTACAATGTAGCTAGTGCTTGATTGTTTATGACTAGCAACAACTTGTTCAACAATGAATCGTAAAACATTTTTCAAATCACTGCTAACAGTTAATGTTTTCAAGCGTTGCAAAGCTTCTCTCGGTGATGAACGCTTATCAATGCCTAAAATCATGGCAAAGTATTCTTGATAAAGCATTAAAACGCTGTGTTTTAAAACCCAAGGGTTTTTATGCTTGCCAAGCATGTGCTCCAAGCTTAGCTCAACCTTTGCAGCTTGCAATCCAAGGTTTAAAGCTTGATCTCTAGACAGCAACACTTGCTTTGCAGGCTTCTTCTTCTTGAAAGGGTGGTAGTACTGGTAAAGAACAATGAGCAAAGCTCCTAGCAATAAAGTGATGGCAGCAATAAGTGTTGGAATTTTGTACTTGTCAGGCACTATCACTGGAGCTTCAACTTGCTTGCAAGGCGGGCAAGGACCTCCACAATCAATGCCTTCCTCACAAAGCCCATCATGACAGTTTTGAATGCCATCACTGCAAGAAGCGCAAGGAGGGCAAGGACCTCCACAATCAATGCCTTCTTCACATGATCCATCATGACAATTCTTTATGCCATCATTACAGCTCGGGCATGGAGGGCAAGGACCTCCACAATCAATGCCTTCTTCGCAAAGCCCGTCATGACAGTTTTGAATGCCATCACTACAATTAGCGCAAGGCGGGCAAGGGCCGCCACAGTCAATGCCTTCTTCGTTAGGGTCTTGAATGCCGTTAGCGCATTGAGCATAATAAGTGCAATTCCTCCACAAGTATTTTATGTAATTGTCTGGATCGCAAGCATGTTTGTCAACGCAACGCCTGTACTGGGTGCCGTTAGGCAGGCAAGGCTGCCAAGAACCGCACTCCCATTTTGGTATGCACGTGAACATTGCGCCTCCACCGCCAGAGCCACCTCCAGAACTCGTTCCGGCACTGCCTTGAGATGGTTGCGTGATGCAATTCACATGGAATGTTACAACATTACTATTGTTTGAAGCTCCAAAGCTGTCAATAGCTGTGAATACAACAGTAGCTGTTACTGGGCAAGAATTACCAGTTACTTTAACCCTGCTGTCAGACTCAATCGTTATGTTGATAGATGCATTGTTTGTGACGCTGTAAACAAATGTTAAGTAATCGCCTTGCGGAATGTCTGGATCCCAAAAGTAATCGTCAAGGTAGAAAGCTACTAGCACTGAGCCAACGTAAAGCTCTTGAGGCGTTGGTAATGGTTGTAACAGTATTGGCGGATCGTTAACATTTAAAACTCTGAACTTGAAGACTGCTGTGCCTTGACTGTTTTCACATCCAGAGTTGTCATTAGCCATGATTAGCATTGAGTGATTGCCAACTGCGCTAGCGTTTGGCGTGTAGTTAATCCAGCCTGTTTGTGAAATGTTGAACAAGTCAGTTTCGTTTATGAAAGTGCTTGTGAATACTATGTTTTGCATGTCAATGTCTTGAGCTGTGACTAGGCAGCTGTAAGGCTCGTCTTGAACCATGACTGTGCTGCAATTGCTAAGGTTTACTATTGGCGGATGGTTGATGCACAGGCTTAAACTAGCTGATTGTGATGCAAAAGCTGCTGGTTTTGCAAGATTGGAAACTTTTATTGTTAACATCATTGTTTGAGCAATGTTTAAAACAACAACTGCTAGAGCAATGATTTTTAATAGTTCGTCAATTTTTTCTTCACGCTTTTTAAAAGCATGGTTTTTCATTTTTTGCTTGTTAGCGTCTTGCTTTCTTGCTTCTTGCTTTCTCATTTTTTGCTTGCTCATCTTTTTGTTTTCTTTTGCTTTTCTAAAGCTTTTCAAAGCGTTGCAAGTCTTTTTTCGCAATGTAAACAGTTAGTGTTTTAAAATCAGCATGCCATGCGTTTAAGAATTTTTCAAAATTGTTTTTTTGGCTTGCAGGCACTGCAACAGTGTTTTTGCCAAGCCTTAACCCTTGAACTGTTTTTAAAAAGCTATCCCTGCCGCCAGTGCCATGCAATGCATGACTAAAGCTTTGCTTTTGAATGCTTGACAAGCTTGAGAGGTTGTAACTGTAAATAATGAATTGTTTAAGCTTGAATTGTTTTTGCAAGCTTTGTTTTTGTGATGAGTTCTGTGAGGATTTACCCATTATCAACACTTGACGAATTGCTAATATTTAAAGTTATTGGTCAAACATTGACATTTAGTGATATTCAAGTTTTTGAAAGAAATTTTAAAAGCAAAGGACAACACTTATAAATAATAATTCAAACCCCAAAGCAATATGTTAAAACCAGATTATGACTTCATAGTGCAAAAGATTAGAGAAGCCACAAACCTTTCTGAAGAAGAGATAAACAATAAAATTCAAGAAAAACTTGAAGCTCTCAAAGGCTTGGTAAGCAAGACTGGAGCAGCTCACATTGTTGCTAACGAGTTAAACGTTAAGCTGTTTGACTTTTCTGGAAAGCTGCAAGTAAAAAACATTGTCATAGGCATGCAAGACGTTGAGATCGCTGGAAAAGTTGTTAGAGTGTTCCCTGTTAGGGAGTACTCAACGCCTAACAGGTCTGGAAGGGTTGGAAGCTTTATCATTGCAGACGAGACTGGAACAATAAGAGTTGTTGCTTGGGATGACAAGACGCAATACTTGGAAAAGCTTAAAGAAGGAGATCTTGTGCTAATAAAATCTGGATATGTTAGGGATAATAAAGGTGTTAAAGAAGTACACCTAGGCCAGAGAGCTTCCATAGTTATAAACCCTGAAAATGTTTCTATAAGCAAAGACGTTGGGAAGCCTTTACAGAAAAAGATTAGCGAGTTAAAACCAGGAGATTTAAATGTTGAACTACTAGCAACTATTATACAGGTTTTTGAACCAAGGTTTTTTGAGGTTTGCAGTGTTTGCGGTAAGCGTTTAAAACTTGTTGACGGCAACTATGTTTGCGAAGCGCACGGCGTTGTAGAACCTTCTTACAGTTATGTGCTAAACGCTTTTCTAGACGATGGTGAAAACACTATAAGATGTGTTTTCTGGCGTGAAGCAGTGCAAAAGCTTTTAGGAAGGAATGATTCTGAAATCCAAGGTTTAAGGCAAGACCCTCAAGGATTTGAAGCTTTAAAGCAAGAATTACTAGGCACTATTGTCAAAGTCACTGGAAGGGTTGTTCAAAACAAGACGTTTGACAGGCTTGAATTCATTGCTAATGACGTTATTAAAAACCCTGAACCGCCAAGCATTCAAGAATCTTCAACACAAGCTTCAAAAACAGAAACTGACATGTAATGACAAGGAGTTATTAACGATGATGCTCTACACACACATCTTAGCAGGTGTTTTCGTGTTCACAATAGTTTCTGAAATTGTAAACCCAAGCGCTAACCCTGGTTTTATAAGCTTAGCGTTCATGATTTCCATAATAGCAGCGATAGCTCCAGACTTTGACATGGTTTTTGAACTAGTGCCTAGAAAGCTTAGGATTGTAAAGCACAGAGGCATAACGCACACATTGCTAGCGTTAATAGCTAGCTCTGCAATAATTACAATTTACAACAAGTTATTAGCTGTTTATTACAGCTTTGGTTATGGCTCTCACTTACTCCTTGACGGCGTTACAAAGTCTGGCATAAAACCTTTCTATCCTTTCAAGTACAAGCTTAGAGGTCCTATAACAACTGGTGGCTTGAGCGAAATCCCAGTGGCTGCAATTCTAATTATAAGCGTTTGGATCTTAGCATAGCATAGCGTTGCACAAAAACCTGTTTTTAACGTTTTTAATGCTTAAAAACGTTTTTTAAAAAATAAAAATTTTTAAACATAAAAGCTTGGAACAATTCTATGAGCAAAGAAATTGTTAGGGAAAGCGTTGATAGAACTGTTAAAAACCTTGATTATGAACTCTCAGCGCTAGACTTGCACTACCTTGTTAAAGAGTTGCAATTCTTTAAAAACGCAAAGTTTGAAAAAGCGTTTCATGATAGCTTGAAAGAAACTCTTGTTTTAAAACTGCGCTTAAGGCAAGAAGGACCTGTTTACTTGCAAATGCATGGCAAGTTATTGTTTTACAGTTTTTCAAAACAAGTTTTTAAACAGCCTTCAATGTTTGCAATGGTTTTGCGCAAGCATTTAAGCAACGCTGTTGTAAACCAGTTGTCACAACAAGACTTTGAACGCATCGTGAACATAACCTTTAGTAATGGAAAAACACTTGTTTTAGAATTGTTCAGCAAGGGTAACGCAATATTATTGGATGAAAATAACAAGATCTTAGGAGTTGCAAAGCAGCAAGTTTTTAAGCATAGAAGTTTAAAGATTGGTTTTGAATACAAGCAGCCTCCAAGCGTGAAAAATGTTTTTTCAACAAGCGTTGAATTGTTAACCAAAAGCATTAACAATGATTTAAAAACTAGTGGGAAAACCTTGGTCCAGGTTTTGTCAACGGTTTATGGTTTTGGAGGTTTCTATGCAGAGTTGATTTGCAAAATGCTTTCTAAAGCTTTAAACATTGAGAATGCTAAGAATTTAAGAGTTTTAAACCAAGACCAGGTTAGTGTTTTAAAACAAGTAGCTAATGCCTTGCTTGTTAAAGATTTAAACCCTTGCCTTGTTCAAGGCAGGCCTGTGCCTTTCCAGGTTGAAGGTTTTGATTGTGAAAAGCGTTTCAAAACGTTTAACGAAGCAATTGTTTACGTTGCTGAGAAGCGTCTTGAGCGAGACATGAAATTTTCTAAAGAGTTAGAAGAGAAAATTAAAGAGTTGGAAAAGTTGAAAAACGCGTTTGAAAAGCAAAAAAACAGGGTTGAACAGTTAAAAGCCCTAGCGTTGCAAGAGCAGAGGAAGGCAGAGTTGTTATTTGAGAATTATGTCTTAGTTGATGAATTGTTAAAAAACGCTAGAAAGCTTTTTCAAACTAAATCTTTAAAAATGTTAAAGCACAAAAACCTTGTCAGCGTTGATGAAAAGAAAGGTTTGATAACTATAAACCTTGAATGACTGCAAGTTTGACTGTGTTTAAAAAAAGAGGTGTGAGCTTGGGCTTGTTCAAGCATGGCAAGAAGAAAGAGTTAGAACAACCGCCAGTGGAAGAGGTTTTAAACCTTGAGAAAGAACAACTAGCTGACTACACTGAATCTGTTATGAGGTTAATACCTAAAGCTAGGTTGTTCGCTGCTGAAAAACAAGACAAGCAACTATTAACAGCTGTTAATTATTTAGAATACTCTGTAAAACAAGCAAGGGTTGCGCTAGCTAGGAATGACACTGAAAAAGCAAGGCAGTTGTTAACAAACGCTTACTATTTCTACATGAATTTTGTTCGCGAGAAATATGGCGTTGTTTAACGCTAGGAATGATTTAAAATTTAAAAATAAAGAGTGGACGGCGATCCGGGCTTCCCGTGCAAAAGCACAGTACCACCCGGAACGCGGGCTTGCTTAACTTCCGTGTTCGGAATGGGTACGGGTGTTTCCAAGCCGCTATGGCCGTCCAAAAGAGTGTGTGCACAATTGTTTTTTAAAGGTTTCTAAGGAAGCGCTTCTATTTTTTCACCCTTCTCAACAATAAAAACTTTTTAAATCTTAGCAAACACTCTCAAGTCATGGTGCTTATAGGCTTGGAAATTCATGGTTATTTAATGGTTGAGAATAAGAAGAAATTGTTTTGTAATTGTTCTTTGGAGGAGGCAGAGCCTAACACTAATATTTGCCCTATCTGCACTGGACAGCCAGGTGCTAAGCCAATGCTTCCTAAC
Organism: Candidatus Woesearchaeota archaeon; assembly: GCA_021161785.1. Classification (GTDB taxonomy): domain Archaea; phylum Nanobdellota; class Nanobdellia; order Woesearchaeales; family JAGGZC01; genus JAGGZX01. The sequence goes on from JAGGZX010000064.1 coordinate 10,929, forward strand.
AAGGAAGCTGTTGAGAAGGTTTTAGCAATAGCTTTAATGCTTGGTTGCAAGGTTAATGACAGGTTAGTGTTTCAAAGAAAGCATTATGATTGGCCTGACTTGCCCAAGGGCTTTCAAATCACGATGAGCGGTTCTTATGCCTTGCCAGTTGGTGTTGATGGTTCTTTCCTAGGCGTTGGTATTCAACAAGTGCATTTGGAGGAAGATCCTGCGCGTTGGAATCCTGACACTGGAGAAGTTGATTACAACCGTAGTGGTTATCCATTGGTAGAGATTGTTACAAAGCCTGATTTGAAAAGTGCTGAGCATGTTCATGAATGGTTGCGAAAGCTTTGGACTTTGCTAGGTTATATTAGAGCTGTTGACAGGAAGCTAGGCATTAAGTGTGATGTCAATGTTAACATTGAAGGCCATCCGAGAGTTGAAGTGAAAAACGTGAATAGTTTTTCAGCGATTGTTGAAGTTGTCAAGCATGAAATTGAACGTCAAAAAAATGCTGTTAAGAAAGGTGTTGTTTTAAAACAAGAAACGCGTGCTTGGACTGGTGAGAAGACAGTGTTTATGAGGTTTAAAGAGCAAGCAGAGGATTACAGGTTTATCCCAGAGCCAGACTTGCCAGTGATAAAGATTTCAAAGCAATGGTTGCAAAGCATTAAATCAAAACTCCCTGAAACCCCGGATCAAAAACTTGAAAAGATGCAAAGGTTAGGTGTTAATGCTGTTGACGCTCAAATCATTTCTTCAGACATCATCCTTGCAGATTTGTGGGAGTTTTTAACAAGTAAGGGTTTTCCAAGCCAGAGAGCTGCAAACTTTGTGAGGCACTGGTTTTTGAGAGTTGTTAATGATGAAGGGCTTTACCCTGAAGATTTTAAAGGTTCAAAACTGCAAGTTTTTAAGGTTTTAAAATTGTTTGTTGATAAAAAGATTAGTGATAAAACCGCGAAACAATTGTTAGCAAAGCTTGTAAAACAAGACTTTGACGTTGAAACATTTGTTAAAGAGCAATCTTTAACAGTGATTAATGATGAAGGACTAGTAAAGAAATATTGTGAACAAGTCTTAGAGCAAGAAAAGAAAGCTGTGAATGATTACTTGAAAGGTAACGAGAAAGTGATACACTACCTTAAAGGAAGGGTTATGCGTTTAAGTAAGGGCAAGGCAGATCAACAACTCGTTGAGGAATTACTTAGATCAATGCTTAAAGCATTGCGAGAGGTGTGATCATGAATGATTCAAAACAAAGCTTTGGGCAAGAGCAAGCATTAAGTGTTGAGAGTATAAAAGCTGAAGCAAAGCGTGTAATGGATAATTTCCTTAAAGCTTTAGAAGAAGCGATTCCTGAAGGTGAGGAGTTGCAAGAATTTTTTGTTGAAAGGCCTTTACAAGTGCGTGAAGATTTTGAATCAATGCCTATGGATAGTGATTTTAAGAAGTTATTCTTTGAAAATGCTCCGAGGCATAATGCAAGGTTTTTGCTAGCTGAGAAAAAGCATTGGTGAAAGCGAAGGTGGAATTATGGATGTTAAAACTGAAACGTTGCGATTGTTAAAGAATAATAAAAACTTTGCAGCGAGAGTTGAAAACCTGTTAAAACTCATTGAGGAAAAAGACAAGGTTGTCAATAGCTTTATAGCTTTAAACCCTGACGTTTTGCAACAAGCAAGGCAAATTGAAGGATTAATACATGAAAACAAGGCTGGAATGCTTGCAGGCTTAGTGATAGCTGTTAAGAGCAACATTTGCGTTAAAGGTTTAATCACGAGTTGTGCTTCTAAAACATTGCAAAACTTTAAAGCACCTTACGATGCAGACGTTGTTAGGAATGTTAAGCAAGAACATGGGTTGATCATAGGCATGACTAACATGGATGAGTTCGCAGCTGGTAGTAGTGGCGAGACAAGTTTTTTTAAACCAACGAGAAATCCTTTAAACCCTGAATTAATTCCTGGCGGCAGTTCTAGCGGTAGTGCAGCAGCAGTTGCAGCAGGGTTTGCTGATCTTGCCCTGGGCACTGACACTGGTGGCAGTGTTAGAAACCCTGCAAGTCATTGCGGCGTTGTAGGTTTCCGCCCAACTTATGGATTGATAAGCAGGTATGGGTTGATAGACCTTGCGATGAGCTTTGACACTGTAGGTGTTTTAAGTAGAGATGTCTATGGTGCTGCTTTGTTGTTAGAAGTTATTTCTAAAGGCAAACACTTTGATGCAACAAGCTTTCCGAATGCTGAGCAATACTTTACAAAAGCTGCGCAACAAGTTTTACAAGCAAACCTTGAAAGTTTTAAACACTTAAACATTGGCATTGTTAAAGAGTTTGAAACCTTAACTGATAAAACCATTTTAAAAGTAATAAACAACGCTATTGAAAAATTCGCTTCGGAAACAAACAGTAATATTGTAGAGTTGAGCTTGAAGCATTTAAACCTTGGCGTTCAGACTTATTACCCTATTGTTTACACAGAATTCTTTTCTGCAACAAGGCGTTTTGACGGCAGAAAGTATGGCTTGCCCATTGAAAACGTTTCCGGCAGTGAAGTTTTGAGACGCATATTGGGTGGTAGAGAGATTTCAAAAGCAGAGTTTAAAGGAAGGTATTACAGGAAAGCAAGAGCTGCTTTAAAACTTATAAAGCAGGAATTAACTGATGCTTTCAAAAAAGTTGACTTCATAGCATCAGCGACTGTGCCTAGGCCTCCTCACAAGCTAGGAACAAAGCTCAGCGTTGAGGAAATGTATTCTTATGACGCGTTAACAATTCCTGCTAGTGTTTCAGGTATTCCAGCAGGCACTGTTCCAGTAGTAAAACAACCTTTTGCTATTGGTTTGCAAGTCATGGCTCCGGAATTCCAAGACGTGAAAGTGTTAAAAATTTTGAGAATGTTTGAACTATTGTAGGTGTTGTTCTCGTGGATTATGAAGCTATTTGTTTAGGGTGATAGAAAAATATTTAAACAAGTGTTCATAAAAATAAACACTTGTTCAAAATCTTCAAGAAATTCAAATAAGTTTTCTTTCATATAAGAATTCCATTATGTCCTTCATAC
>JAGGZX010000048.1 GCA_021161785.1 Candidatus Woesearchaeota archaeon
ATTCTTTACTTTTCACTTTTTCAATAATATTGAAGTTTCTTATTATTTAAACTTTTATAAATTTTTTCATTAATAATAACTTTTATAAATTTTTTCTAAGTTCTTTGCTTGCTATGCGGGTTTCAAGCGTTTTTAAAAATGAGAGTGTTAGGAAGATCTTAAAATATTATCGTAAAATTTGTGCTTTGCAGATCAGTTCTGCGTTGCTTTCTTGGGATTCTGAAACGTTCATGCCTGAGAGAGCTGTTAATGATCATGGCTTTGCAATTGCTATGCTTGAGGCTTGGCAGAAGAAGTTTTTAACGTCTAAGCGTTTTAAAGCTTTGCTCAAAAAAGCAGAAATTGAAAACAGTAAGGGCTTGCTTAACGATTTTGAAAGCGGTGTGGTAAGGGTTTTAAATCATGACTTGAAGGTTTATGATAAGCTTCCTGAAAGTTTTATTAAAACGTTTGAGAAGACAAGGATTGTTTCAAGACAAAAATGGAAGATTGCAAGAAGTAATAATAATTTCAAGATTTTTAAGCCTTGGCTTGAGAAAATTCTTGGTTTAACAATTAAAAAAGCTGAGCTTTTAGGTTTTGAACAGCACCCTTATGATGCTTTGCTAGACCTTTACGAGGAAGGCTTGACAACAAGACAGGTTGAAAGCTTGTTTAAAGATTTGAAACCTTTAAAACAATTGTTAGGCAAGGTTTTGCAAAGGCAAGATCAAGAGTTAATTAAAAAAGTCCTTGTTTTAGAAAACGCTAGGTATGAAAAGCGAGACTTGCAAGGTTTAAACCTTGCAGTGTTAAAGCTTTTCAAGTTTGACTTTTCAAGGCAGCGCTTGGATGAGTCTGCGCATCCTTTCACTATCGGGATTTCTCCAAGCGATGTTCGCATAACAACGCGTTATGAAGGTTTTGATTTTAAAAGGAGTTTGTTCTCAACTGTGCACGAGTTTGGACATGCTTTGTATGACTTGCAGATTGATAAAGCTTTATGGTTCACGCCTTTGCATGAAGGAGCTAGTTACGGCTTTCATGAAAGCCAGTCAAGGTTTTGGGAGAACATGATTTGCAAGAACGTTGCGTTTTTAAAATTGTTCAAGAAAGAAATTCACAAGCGTTTAAGGTTTACAAAAAGTTTTGACGAGCAAGAATTGTACAATTACTTCACACTGGTAAAGCCGGGATTGATAAGGGTTGACGCTGACGAGGTTAGTTATAACTTGCACATCTTGTTAAGGTTTAACCTTGAGAAAGCTTTGATAGAGCAATCTTTAAGTGTTAGTGAATTGCCACAAGCTTGGGATCAAGCCATGGAAGAGTTTTTAGGCGTTAAGCCTTCCAATCATAGTGAGGGTGTTTTGCAAGACACGCACTGGTCTATGGGTGCTTTCGGATACTTTCCTTCTTACACGATTGGCAATGTTTTGTCAGCTCAAGTGTTGAAAAAATTACGCTCAGAATTAGGCAGTGTTGAAGGCTTAATTCTTAACAAAAAGTTTTCAAGCATTAAAGAATGGTTGAGACTTAACATTCACAAGCATGGACGTGTTTATGAACCAAGAATCCTTGCTGAGAAACTGTTTAACGGCTTGAAAGCGGAAACATTTTTAAACTACTTGAAGAACAAGTACTTGTCATGAACGATTTAGCAATGTATGAAGAGTTAATGGATCGTTATTACAATTCAAGGTTTAAAGGCTTGCCTGAAAACTGTGTGAAAGCTTCTTCCATGAACGTTAGCTGCGGAGATTTCGTGGAGTTAGGCATTGTTTTAGATAATGGAAAAATTGCAAAGATTGGTTTTGAGGGTAACGGCTGCATTATCAGCCAGGCTTGCGCTTCCTTGCTTTGCGAGTTGTTGCAAGGCAAAACTTTACAAGAAGTTAAACACTTGACTAGTGAAGAATTCCTTAAAGCAATACCTGTTGAAATACCAATGCACAGGTTGAAATGCGCGCTGACAAGTTTTAAAGCTTTACAAGCATTGTTGAAAAAGGTGGCTTGAATGAATTTTGCTTTAGTTCTAGGCTCTGGAGGTGCTCGCGGCTTTGCACACATCGGCGTGTTAAAAGTTTTAGAAGATTACGGGTTGAAACCTAGCCTTATAGTGGGCACTAGCATTGGGTCAATCATTGGAGGTTTATATGCTTTAAACCCTGACGCTAGAGCAATGGCTTTAAAAGCTGGAAGCTTTGTGAAGAACAAGGATTATTTAAAACTGTTAAGCATGGGTTTTAAACAACAAGCATTGTTAAGCAGTGCTAAGGTTAAAAACGTTTTAAAAGCATTGTTCGGTGATAAAACGTTTAGGGATTGTGAAATACCTTTCAAAGCAATAGCCACAAACTTGCAAACAGGTAGAGAAAAAGTTTTAGATAAAGGATTGTTATCCATTGCAACGCTTGCAAGTTCTAGCGTGCCAGGATTGCTACCGCCAACAATTATTAACGAAGAATTACTAGTTGATGGTGCTTTAGTGAATCCTTTACCAATAGACATTGCTGTAAAGCAAGGTTTTAAAAACGTTATAGCAGTGGATTTAACACCTGTTTTTAGGTTAAACAAGAAGCGTTTAAAAACGTATGAAATTTTAATTTCGAGTTTGAACATCTTGATAAAATCTTTGACAATGCAAACATTGAAACGCTTTGAAAACAAGGCTAGCATTAAAATAATCCAACCATTTATGCTTACAGAGCATGCTCACAACATGTTAAGATTTGACAAAGGTTTAGAAATGATGGATTTAGGAGTTAGAGCAGCGAAGAAAATGTTAAGCTACCTTGCATAGAGAAATAATTTTTGTTGATTGTCAGAAAAGTCTAAGTCAATAGGATCGTATAAGGTTACAACTAGCAAGTAAGCGTCAATGGTTGGTAGTTGCCCTGGAGCCCTTTGTGGAGCTACTGGTTCTTCAACGTGTGGCATTTGAGAGTCAAGAATGTCAAAGTTTTCACTTCCACAAGACCCGCCTAGGTGTAGTGTTATGTTAGTCTTGTTGTAATCTAAAAATCTATACTTAAACTTGTCTAGTAACTGGTAGGATTCATTAGTAATCTTTGTTAAAGCATAAAGTTCAATAATTAAAGTGTCATTCCTCTCTATGTCTGGACACATGTTTGGGAAGGAAGTGTTAATAACTATTGAAAAATTTATATCCCTGCCAGAAAGGTTCATGACAAAGCCTTGGCCTTGAGTTGATTGGCCTGCAATCTCATCAACTAAGGGTATGACACTACCATTACTCTCTACAATGATTGAAGCATCATCTTGAGTTATTGAGGAGGAAAACTTTGTTATGAGAAGAGTGAATGTTAAAGTAAGTACTAACCATGCTAAAAAAAGTTTTGAATTGCTAAACCTTGGCGATTGATTCATCATGCTAAAGCTTTTTGTAACGAGTATTTAAAAATTTTGTGCTTTGCAAATGTAATGATAAAATTTCAAAAGCAAAAAATTTAAATATGTATCAATCAATTTTGAAGTGATGTTGGTTTAAAAATTTTTGAGCATGTTAAAAGAGGGTTTTTAAAGGGTTGAACACATGCAACACGTGCAATTAAAAAATAAATTTCAGGGAAACGCGAAATTTTTAGTATTACTTCTTTTCACGATAATGCTTAGTTATGGACTTGTCATTAAACCGAGTCTTGGAGATATGTCTCAACCACAACAAACACTATTCAACGTTACACAATGGCAGTTTGACGCTTATCATTCAGGAAGCACGCCCAACTATGCTCCAGAAAGAGCTGATATTGTAAAGCTAGTGAATTTTTCAGAACCACTAGCACAGCAAGTGCAACCAGTAATACTGCAATTACAAGACGGTTGGTACTTGTTCATAGCTGGCGATCAAAACCTTTACAAAATGCTTCCCAACGGTAGCTTAGTAGATAGTTATAACGTTCATGGCAATTGGAAGATTAAAGGCATGGGTTTTTGCGGTTATTACTTGTATTTATCACTCAGGCAGTCACCGAACCATGCAAAGCTTGTCAAGCTAAACCCTAATGATTTGTCAGTTGTTTATGAAAGAGAATTCTCTAACGAAGCAAACGCAACTTCAGGGTTTATTACTTGTGCTCATACAGCTTGCTTTGCGCCAGTTTGCATAGAACAAATTTACAGACAGCCAAACCCTATTCAAAGCGGTGTTTACGTGTTCCCTACGAAGCAAGACGTTGAGTGTTACGAGCAATGGAACTTACATGCTTATGGCCATAGAATTGAAACTAATGAAACACTTTTTTGGCATGGTGGTGGGGGTGTTTTAGTCATAGCACCACAATGTGATTGGATCATGACGCGTGGAGGACAGATCATTGACTTAGACTGGTGGTCTGCTGGTTGGAACCCCTTTGTTTACACAGAGGTTTCAGCGATTTTAAACTCTGTATTACCACAAGCTTATAACCCCCACAACCACAGATTGTATGTCTATTACGGACAATTATTTAGCATTAACACTGACAATTTCTCATTAGCAGGGTATTTCCCGCAAGAATTGACATACCCGTTCCCACCGCACAGCCCTGTGCCAGCACCGATTACAGAAGAAGGAGGCATAGCAGTGTACAAAGACGAGATAAACAACAAAAATTATATTTACATGCAACAAATAACTGGAAGGTTTGTAAAACTAGAAGACACTGGAGATTCTTTAACACTGGTTAGTTACTCAGACAATGTGTGGCAAGATTATGGATTGCTAATAGAGACTTACCCCCCCATACACACTGGCAATGGCTTAATCTGCGGAGCTGTAAGAATTTCAAACGGCAACCCTTGGCAAAACACAAATCTTGGAGTTGTCTGCTTAGACGAAGACATGAACGTTGTCTGGAGGTATGTGCTTGCAGGGAAAACACCTGGAGACAAAGCATTTGCCAACGTACAAGCAAGTTGTTATAGCGACCCAGTTCAAAGCGACGATCCTTGGAGATACGCATTCCTAGCGCCACCAGTAGTTTTTAACAAAACACTTTACCTTGTAATCCCAAAAGCAGTGGATCATCAGTGTAACGGCCAATTATTAATTATTCAAGAAGCACAGCCAGGTGCTTGTGGTAATTGCTATGACAGTGATGGAGGTATTAATTACTTCACCCCAGGCAATGTTTCAGGAACGTTTGAGAATTGCAGTTCTTTCAACGTTCAAGATTATTGTCATGAAGCTCCAGAAGAAGATATTCTGACAGAGTATTACTGTGCTGGTAACGGGTATTCACAACAAATTTTTGATTGTTCAAGCTTGGACAAGGTTTTAATCATTAACAATGTTTCTGGCTTGGAGAATAATTCTTGCTCTTGGAATGATTCATCATGCCAACAAACTGGTATCGGTGGTCGTTGTTTTGTTAACAACAGATTTTTTGACTGTGATTGCGCAGAGTTTGCTGTTGGTGACTTGCTACGTGAATATGTAGTGACTAATGAAACTTGCAGTATTGGATGTTCAGGAACTGAGTGTTGTCAAGAAGTAGATAGTGTGTGCAACCTTTCTTTAAATTGCGTTCATAAAACGATTCACGAATGTTTTGTTAATGATAACAGTCAAACGCTTTACTGCGGTTTTAACAGCACTGACTGGGCTTGGCGTTCCAGCATACCTGCAGAAGATTCTCGCAAGGTTTGGGAGTCTTGCAGCGACACTGTTGACAATGATTGTGACTTTGAAAGTGATTGGGACAGTTATTACACTGGCAATCATGGCGATAAGGGTTGTCCTGTAAAGATTGAAAGCATTGAAGCGCCAGACCAGGTTTGCCCTGGAGAGACTTTCATAATTGCTTGTAACACAACTCCTGGAGCTGTTAACAGTATTATTGGAGAGGTTGGTCTTCCACAGTATGGTTGGCTTTCTTGCAACTTTGTTGGTTGGAAGGTTAACCAGATGTACTTGCCTGAAAACACTGTTTATTTTAACTGTACAGCGCCAAACATTAACTTTACAGTGCGTTGCAGGGTTGACACTAGCAAGAGTTA
>JAGGZX010000095.1 GCA_021161785.1 Candidatus Woesearchaeota archaeon
GGCATGATAATTAATCCTCCGGGTTTGGATACACCTTTTATTGACGCAAAGCCTGTCGCAATTATTTCTAGAAAACAATGGGATAAGTTTTTAAAGAAAAAGAAACGTTAAGCTTTGCAGTGCGAAAATAATAAAAAGTTAACGATCGTTAAATTTATAAATTTTTCTAAACAACCTTTTGTAATGAAAGGTTTAACGTTGGAAAGGCAGAGAGTGAAAACTGTTTATCAGATCATTGACTTGTATTTGATACCTGCTTTGCGCAGGGTTGCAACTAAAGCCTTGACTAGTGTTGATAAGCGTTTAACGCAAAAACAGATTGCTGAGTTGTTAGGCATAACAACGCCTGCAGTGAACCAGTACATTAAAAACAAGCGTTCAGGATTGAAACTTCCATTGCATGTTAAGAAATCAATGATTAGAGATTTAACACTGCTTTCTAGCGTGAATGCTCTAACAAAGCGGAACGTGTTTCAAGTGTTGCAAAAGCATTTTTTAATGCTTGTCAAAAATGATTTTTTGTGCACAATTCATAAAGATTTAAACCCTGACATTGATGATAATGATTGCAAGCTTTGCATTGTGCAATTGTTAAAGCAGGAAACAACATACAACCAATCAAGCATTGTTTACGCTCATAAAACAATGGTTTAACATTCAGGTGTGAAACATGTTAGAGTTGCGAGACTTAACAGTAAAAATTGACGGTCATGTTGTTTTAAAAAATGTTAATCTAAACATTAAGCAAGGACAAGTTCATGTAATCATGGGTCCTAACGGTGCTGGTAAAAGCTCTTTAGCACTCACGATAATGGGTCATCCAGATTACAAAGTTGTTTCTGGAGACATATTGTTTGAGAATGAGAGTGTTAAGCAATTGCCAGCGTTTGAGAGAGCTAGGAAGGGGTTGTTCTTAGCGTTTCAAACACCGCCAGAGATTGAAGGTGTTAGCTTGACAACAATGTTGAGGCATAGCTTGAAGTCTTTAAACAAGTATCCTGGTTACAAGCAATTCATGCAAGAACTTGACAAGCAAGCAATGCTTGTGAATCTTTCAAAAAAATTGCTTGGCAAGTCTTTAAACCAAGGTTTTTCTGGAGGTGAAAAGAAGCGTTCAGAATTGTTGCAATTGTTACTGCTAAACCCTAAGCTAGCGATTCTTGACGAAATAGATTCCGGCTTAGACGTTGACGCTTTGAAAGCATTGTCAAACATTTTTAGAGCTAGAAAGCAAGCATCGCGTTCATGCTTGATCATAACGCATTATTCAAGGATTTTAAACTATGTGAAGCCAGACTTTGTGCATGTTTTAATTAATGGAGAGATAAAAGCTTCTGGAGATGAACACCTAGCAAGAAAGATTGAAGAGCAAGGTTTTAAACAATTTTTAAAGTAAAAATTTTTGGGCATGGTTGTTAAACATGGTTGATTATGCTTTAATCTCAGGTAAAGGTTTGAATGAAAACATTGTTAGACAGATTTCTAAAGACAATGAAGAGCCAGAGTGGATGTTAAGGTTAAGGCTTAAAGCTTTGAAACACTTCTTTAAAACGCCAATGCCTTCTTGGGGTTTAAGCCTTGACATAAATTTTGATGAATTAACATATTATGTTAAACCAACTGAGAGGAAAGCTGCTAGTTGGGATGAAGTTCCGGAAGATATCAGGAAAACGTTTGACGCTTTAGGCATTCCAGAAGCTGAACGTCAGTTATTTGCAGGTACTGGCGCACAGTTTGAAAGCCAGATCATATATGCAAAGCTTAAACAAAAGTTTGAAAGTTTGGGAGTCATATTTACAGACATGCACACTGCTGTTAGAGAGCATTCAAGCATTGTGAAACAATACTTTGGGAGGTTGTTACCTTTTACAAACAATAAATTTGCAGCCCTCAACACTGCTGTTTGGAGTGGTGGCTTGTTCATTTACGTTCCAAAAAACGTTGTTGTTGACTTGCCAATACATAATTATTTCCGTATTAACATGGAAGGCATTGGCCAGTTTGAGAGAACGCTAATAATACTTGAAGAAGGAGCAAAGCTTGACTATATTGAAGGATGCACTGCACCCATGTATAGCAAGGCTTCTTTACATGCAGGTCTTGTTGAAGTTTTTGTTAAGAGCAATGCAAGGTTTCACTACACAACGATTCAGAACTGGTCTAGAAATATTTATAACATGTCTATGAAGCGAGCTTTAGCTTTAAATAATAGTGTTATAACATGGGTTGATGGCAATTTTGGTTCTAAAAAATTAATGAAGTATCCTTGCATAATTTTGAAAGGGGATAATTCTAAAGCTGACTTGTTATCAGCAAGTTTTGCTAAGAACAATCAAGAATTTGACATCGGAGCAAAAGTTTATCACATTGGAAAAAACACGAAGTCAAGGATTTTGTCAAAAAGCATTGTCAAGCAATCATTAACGAATTATCGCGGCTTGGTAAGCATTGCGAAAGGCAGTGTTAACTCTAGAGCTAGCGTTGTTTGCGATTCTTTAATGTTGGATAATGATTCAACGTCAAGCACTTATCCTTACATTTTCAACAATGAACCATCGGCTATAAGTACTCATGAAGCTAGGGTTGGCAAGGTTGAGGAAGATCAAGTTTTTTACTTAACGTCTAGGGGTTTAACAAAGAAAGAGGCTTTGGCAATGATACTTTTAGGTTTTATAAGTCCTGTAACGAAGGAGTTGCCTTTAGACTTTGCTTTAGAGTTAAACAAGATTATTCGCTTAGAATTAAGCAATGCTTAGAAGGTTGGTGTGTTTACTATGAGCTCGTCAGGCTTTCAAGAAGTTTTAAGTAAAGCGTTAAGCCAGGACCTTGACAAAAAGTTGTTGTCAAGGTTTTTCAAAGACTTTCACCTTAGCGAGCTTTCAAAAGTGTTTGCACACAGTCATTCACAAGCTTTACAGGTCAGCAAGAACATTCAAGAATTATCACAGGTTAATCAAGCGTTGAGCGTTTTAAAACAACATGCGAACAGCACTAGAACAATGCGTTTCGGATTCTTGCTTAAAGAATTTTTAAACTTGACAAGTAAAACATTCTTTTTTAATAATGAAAAATCTTTGAAAGCAAAAAATTTAACGATTAAGAATCCGGAAAATTTAAACGCAAGCATTGCAAGCTTTAATTTCTTTTTCAAGACAAACACTGATTTAACGTTAAGGATTAACAACGCTGTTACAAGTTTTTTGTTCTTAACATTTATTAATCAGTCTCAAAGCAATGTTAAGATTGTTGTCAACAACAAGAAGCAGTTGTACTTGTTAATAAATAGTTTAATACTTAGCCATGAGTTAAACATGGACGTTGTAACATTACAAGAATCAATGAACAGTGACATTGTTTTAGACTTGCATGTTTTGCAACACAGCGAGAAAAGCAATGCTAGTGTTAAAACGTTCAGTGTTAACACTGGTAGCAAGTTGTTAGTCAGGGGCTTGATACATTCTTCAAAGCAAAGCCTTGATGCAGAAGCAGATTTGCAATTGCATGCTTTGACAATCCCTAAAAATGAAGGTTTCAAGCCAGAAATTGTTTTAATGCCTAGGCTTGAAGTTTTGAACAAGAACGTTAAAGCTAGACATTCCGCAATTACTAAAACATTGACAAAGCAAGAAATGTTTTACTTGCAAAGCAGGGGTTTAAGCACTGAACAAGTTTTTCAAGCAGTAAAGCAAGAATTGCTAGGCTTTACCATGCAATAGCTTAAAGTCTTTCTCGTTAAAACTTGTGTCTGCAGTTCCAATTTTTTGTTTTATAACCTCGTCTTGAAGTTTTATGAGTTCTAAGTTTTTATTCCAAGTTTCTTGATCTCTAACCATTACAACCACTCTGCTGTAAGCATCTCTAGCTTTGATTTTATATCCTGTTACTTCACTAATAATTTTTGCAAAATCGTTTAATTCTTGCATTGTAGGCATTGCTTGTCTTGGAAGCCTTTGCATGGCAGCACCAGTCCATGTGAAACCTTTAAGCTCTATAAACCAAGGATTCGCTTTTAAAGCTAGGTTTGCAAATTCTTCAGGGTGTTGCATGTTTAAACCTTTAACCATTGTTAATCTTATAATCGTTCTTGCTTTCTTGAACAGTTTTAAAACTTCTAAGCTTTTAACAACGCGTTTGAAAACATTCCTAATGAACGGGTGTGTCACTCTTTCATAATCTTCTTGGTTTGTAGCGTACAAGCTTAAATACAGGTTTGTGGGTTCAACATTTCTTTGCAAAAATTCTTGCAACCGCTCTGGGATTGTGCCGTTAGTCACTAAGAAAGCAGTCATGCCTCTGGCAAGTATTTCTTCAACCAAGCTTACAATGTATGGATACAAGGTTGGCTCTCCATCCAAGCTTATAGCTACATGCGCTGGGTGTAAAGCTTCCCACAACAATTTTTTATCAACTAAACGATTACCTCCAAAGCCAATCAGTAACTGCCTCTGAGCTTTTATAGCTTCATCAAGCACTGTTTTAGCATCATCCCATTGCTTGTGCGCTTTAGACCTGTCAACAAACCGTCTCCAACAGAAAACGCATGACAATGTGCAGTAATCCACTGTTGGCGTCATTTGCAAGCATCTATGGCTTTTAACACCATACAAAGCTTTGTAACAGTATTTACCTGTCTTTAACGCTTTCTTGGCCCAGCGACAAACCTCTACACCTGTGTGCTTGCCAGGGCCAACAATTTTGTATCCAGACTTCCAATACTGTTTTAACGTGTCTTCCGTTATTTTTTGATCTTGCTCTTGGTTTTCCATTTGCACTTGGCAAGGAATTCTTTGGTTGTTAAAAAATTTTGTGCAAAACTGTAAAGGTTTCGGACTTGTTTTAGAATGTTTTATAACAGTTTTGTCAAAGCTTTGCATTGCATGCGCTGCTGGGCAAACCTGGTGTTAAAGATTGCTAGTAAGTGTTTGTTCATTGTCATGGCATTGTTTTTTGCTTGCATGTTTTTTGTTTTCACAACGCATGACTGTCAAGTGTTTGCTAATCCAGTGAATGTTTCTGTTTCAGAAATTTTTTACAACCCTTTAGGCAGTGATTATTGTTGCGAGTTTTTAGAAGTTTACACTGCAAACAAAAGTGTTAACCTTGAATCCTGGATTGTTGGCGATGCTTCTAGTAATGACACGTTACGAGCATTACAATTCACGAACAGCAGTGTCAGCTTGATAGTGCCTGAAAGCTTTAATTATTCAGGATTAACATGCAATGTTTACAGCGCTGGTTCTAGGATTGGTAACGGCTTAGGCAACAATGGAGACGTTGTAAAGCTTTACGATCCTAACGGATCGTTGGTTTTTAATATTTCATACAACAATAATGCTTTGGAAGGTGAGAGCTTGCAGTTAGTTATTGACAAAGATTTTTGGATTAGCTCATTGCCAACGCCTTGCAGTTTAAGTTTTTACAACCAGTACTTTGACGTTGGTTTAAAACTTGAGAACAACATGTATAATTTAAATGTTAGCAACGCTGAACTAGTAACGAATGTTGAAGTTCCGATTTTTAAATTAGTTGCTAATAGCATTACAAATTTCTCAATAGCGCCTGTGAATGTGAGTGTTTGTTACAATCTCTCCTTGGTTAACCTCGCAACTAATTCATCTAACCTTGATGAAACGTTTCATGAAGCATTAAAACTTGTTTTTATCAATGATTCGTCTAGAAATTATTCTACAAGCATAACGCTTAATATCAGCTTTAACAATAACTCGCTTGGATTTTACAATAACAGTTTCAATGTGAACGTGAAAGAATTAAACGCCAGCAGGTTAAATTTTACGATAAAGGTTTGTTCTTATTTAAGAATAGAGGGCTATGAGTTTGATAGGAATGTTTCAAACAATAATGCGTGTTCTTTGATAAGGATAGAGTTTCAATTTTTTAATGTGTCAAACAACGACACAGCAAATGATTCTCAAAACCTTGACGTGTGCAGAAACGCTACTGTTTTATTGTTGTTAAACAATGATTTGTTAAGAATTGGTAGTAGTTTAAAGTTTAAGCCTTTGATAAGCAATGCTGGTGAGAATTGCAGTTTTTTAATCCAGTACTGGGTTGAAGATTTGAATGGTTGCATTGTCAAGGCTAAGCGAAACACTTCAAACACGGATTGGAAGAGTTTCACACCCAAAGAAAGCTTGTTTGGAGATATAGACAGAGCATTCATTGTGAAGGCAGAATTGTTTTATAACAACTCGTTAATAAGCAATGACTCTGCACTAGCAGTGTTTTTCAATCCAAGCTTTGAAGATTCAACCAGTAATAGTGAAGAAAAACAATTTCAAAGCGTTGAAAGCAATGTTTCTGTTACAAGCATTGTTGAAGATGGAAAGTTTAAAATAAACTTGCATGCTTTTAAAGGAGACACTGGTAAAAAACTCGTGTTGTTGAAAATTCTTTGCGAAAACCAAGCATTTACAGTTTTTAAAACTTATTTAAACACTAAGCAATCTAGCGTTGATCAATACTTTGAAATTCCTTTGCAAAGCCTGCAGGAATGTTCTTCAAATTTTTACAACGTGACTGTTAAAGGTTTAGGTTTTAGTTTTTCAAAAGTTTTAAACAATACTTACAAATTTGGAATTGTTAAGTCTTTAACACTAAGCTATAATGGCAGTTTAAACGTGTTTGCTAATCTTGCTTTGCGAAACCTTGAAGTGCCAGTGTTAGAGTTAAGGCTTTACAAGAATAAGCGTTTAAAAGAAAAACAAGTTTTAGAATTGAACAATAATTGCAAGCAAGTGGTTAGTGTTTTTAACGTTACTGAAGGTTTTTACAGTGTTAAAGCAATCTTGACTGATGGCAAGGTTTTAAGCATGTTACAAGCAAATATTTCAATACCTAGCCAGGAATGTTTTTGCAAGAACGCTTCAATTAACGCTGACAAGCTTTTTCAAGAAAAAATTTTAATGCAAGAACAAAGCAAGCGAGATGATAATCAAGCACTGGTTAAAACTTCTGGAATGGTTGTTCTAGACTTGCAATCAAAGAATAAGAAGTTGTTATTAAGCATTACTTCATTGTTTTTAATTGTTGTGCTTGTTTATTACTCATTGAAACTGCTTGGTAAAAAATTTGGAAAGTTTAAAAAAATAAAAAAGTTTTAACAATGAATTGCATTACTTGCTTTTTTTGTTTTGCTTTAAACTCGTGCTTTGCTTTGCGTGTTTCGCACTGCTAAGTTTTATGTTTTGAATTGCTTCAAGAACTTCTATAGGTATTGCTATCACGATCTTAGTGTTCGGGTCTGGAGATATGTCATTCAATGTTTGCAGTGTTCTTAAATGCAAGCTTCCAGGCGCTTTTGAAAGCATTGTCGCAGCTTTCACTAGTTGTTGAGCTGCAACAACTTCTCCACCAGCTTTTATGATCGTTGCTCGTTTCTCTCTTTCAGCTTCTGCCTGCCTAGCCATTGCTCGCTTCATGTTTTCAGGTAGTTCAACGTCTTGCATCTTGATAGCTGTAACGTCAATACCCCACTCATCTGTTTCTTTATCAACAATCTCTTTAATTTCGTGAGCGATCTTGTCGCGATTTGCTAATAACTCGTCAAGCTCTATGCCTCCTATAACATCTCTCAAAGCTGTTTGCGCGTACTGGGTTACTGCATAGCGGTAGTCTTCAACTTTTAAAATCGCTTTTTCAGGGTTTTCAACTCTGAAATAAACAACTGCGTTAACTTTTACTGGCACGTTGTCTTTAGTCATGACTTCTTGTTTTGGAATGTCAACTGTTGTCACTCTTAAATCCACTTTTGTTAGTTTTTCAATGATTGGCAGTACAAACCGCACTCCAGGGTTTAACACGCCTACAAATTTTCCGAAGCGAAACTTTACGCCTCGCTGGTATTCATAAATAAATTTCAAGCTAGTGAATAACAAGTAAATGTCTAGGATTAGTAAAACCCAGAATAATGCTGAGTGATACAGCAATATTGCTAGCGCTAGTATTATTAGGAATAAAATCCAGAAAGCAATGCTTGAAGAAGTTTTTACAGCTTCAGTTTGCATTTGTTCACCCCCTTTTTGTTTTTAAAGCGCGGGCCGGGACTCGAACCCGGGAATAAGCGGTTTCTAACGATCACAGCTTTTGCGAATGCAAAGCTCTCAAAACCGCTGCAGCCGCTCGCCTTAGCCGCTTGGCTACCCGCGCAACAAAAAGTTTTAAGTTTAAAAGTGAGTGTTAAACTTTGTTTTTTAAATTTTTGTACAGCTTCACAAGTTTTTTAGCTTTTTAAAGTTTAACTACTCAAAAATTGGGAAAGTTTTAAATAGTTTAAACGTTTTAAAAAACAAATCATGAACAACCTGGCTTTAGACAGTCATTACGCCACAAGTATTGATGGCGTTTTCATTCATTATTACTTGCAAACAAGTCCTGAGCATGAATGCAGTGAAAGCGATAAACCGTTAATCTTAATCCATCCAGGTTTGAGGCCTTACAAAGAATTAACGATCTTAGGCAACGCGTTTTACAATGCTGGTTATCCAACAATAGGTCTAGACCCTAGAGGTTTTGGTAATTCTGACAAGCCAAGAGATAGTGATGCTTACACTTTGCAAGGTTTTGCAAGGGATTTAGAAGCCATTGTTTTAAATGCTTACAAGCCAAGCATTGAAGAGTTTGTCTTGCTATGCTTTAGGGAAGGGTTCTTGCCGAGCATTCAATACTTGGCAATGTTGCAAGAAACAGTTAGTGAGAACAATGCTTTAATGATTAGTCCAAAGCTTGTTGTTGGTGTTGAAGCAATTTACAAGTTAGATGTTGAAATGCTTAGAAGGTTAAACCCTGACTTGCAACCAGTTTTCCTAGCTATTGCAACGAATTTCTTGTCAGGCATGTTTTATGGTAGTGACAACCACACACTTTTAGACATTGACAAGTTAAGAGTTTTGAACAAGGTTGCAAAGTTGTTAAAACAAGAACCTTGGGATGTGAGTGAATTGTTAAGAACTATTCACACGCCTTTAAAACTGTTTTACAAAGATCAAAACAGTGAAGGTTGTATATCTCAAACAACTGGTTTTGAAATCGGCAAGTTTGCAAACAGTGAAGTTGAAGTTGGCTTGTTTAAAGATTTTGAACAACTGCCAGAATTGTTAAAGTTTTAATTGTTTTATCTTCCAAAACGTCTCTCGCGCTTAGCGAATTGTTTTAAAACGTTTTCTAAATCTTTCTTTGTAATGTCAGGCCACATTTTTTTCAAGAAAAACCACTCGCTATACCAAGACTGCCATGGCAAGAAGTTTGAAGTCCTAACAACGTTCCCAGTTCTAATGATCAAGTCTGGCTCTGATTGCAGCCATAAATGCTTTTGAACAGTTTCCATAGTGATTGCTGCTGGGTCAATAATGCCTTTCTTTACTTTCAAAGCGATTTTCTTAACAGCGTTAGTGATTTCTTCCCTGCCGCCGTAAACCATGCAAAAGTTTAAAACTTTTCTTGAATAATTCCTTGTCTTGTCCTTAACTTGTTTTATAATGGTTTTCAAGTCTCTAGGCAGTTTTTCAACCATGCCTATGAAATTAATTTTTACTTGCTCCTTTTTTATGCGTTCATCATCTTTGTACTTGTTAAAGTATTCTTTAAAAATCTTGAACAAGAACTCTTTCTCCTCAGCAGTGCGGTTCATGTTTTGAGCTGACAACACGTAAAGCGTTAATTCCTTAACACCTAGATCGTCACACCATTTTAAGAATTGTTCAAGCTTTTTAGCTCCAGCTTTATGGCCTTGCCATGGCTTTTTGCCACGCGCCCTGGCCCAACGCCTGTTACCGTCTAAGATCACGCCAATGTGTTTAACACCTAGCTTTTCAGCTAGTTTCTTGCTTTCTTGAAGGTTGTTGTTTGTGTTGTTGTTTTTATTGGCGTTATTGCTTTCCTTGTTGTTCTTGTTGTTGCGTTTTTTGAAATATTTCTTGATTGATTTGTGCATTGTTAAGGTTGGGTCTTTATAAATAGTTTTTAAAGTTTTTCTAACACAGGTTTTTAAGCATTTAAAAATAAACATTTAAAAACATTTAAAAAGGGTTTCAAGCTTTAAAAACCACATATAAGCCAAAAATATAAGCCAAACCATTAAAACGCATTTAAAAAGGTGTTTTTTGCATGGAAAGCTTTGACCAAGGCATTGCTAGGAGTGAGTTTCCAGAGCTTGAAAGAGTTTTACCTAATGGTAAAAGGGTTGTTTACCTTGACAATGCTGCAACGTCTTTAATGCCTGTGCAAGTAGCTGAGTTTCTAAAGGATTTTTATTTAACGCATAAAGCGAATGTTCACAGAGGTTCTCACTTTTTGAGTAATGAAGCTACTGACATGTATGAGCAATCAAGACAGGTTGTTGCTAGGTTTATCAATGCTGATGCTGAAGAAATTGCTTTCGTGAAGAATGCTACTGAAGCATTAAACATTGCTGCTTTCGGCTTGAAACGTGTTGGTTTTGAAAATGTTTTGCTAAGCATTATGGAGCATCATAGTAATATAGTGCCTTGGCAGTTGCATGGTTTTGCATTGCACTATGTTGGGTTGAAAGGTTTTGAATTAAACTTGTCAACATTTGACGAATTGCTTGAAAAAATAGAGGAAATGTCAATGAATGACAAAGGTGTTGTTGCAATAACACATGTTTCTAACGTGTTAGGCGTTATAAACCCTGTTGAAAAATTGTTTGCAAGAGCAAAGCGTAAAGGATTCGTCACAGTGCTTGACTGCGCACAGTCAGCGCCTCATTTAAAACTAGATGTTAAATCTTTAAAAGCAGACATTATAGCGTTTTCAGGTCATAAAATGCTAGGCCCTAGTGTTGGAGTGCTTTACTGCAATAAAAAACTAGATTTACAACCCTTACTAGGTGGAGGTTCAATGATTAAACTAGTAACAAAGAACAAGTCAGAGTGGAATGACAAGCCTTTAAGGTTTGAAGCAGGAACGCCACCCATTGCAGAAGCAATAGCTCTTAGCAAAGCAATTGAATTTTTAAAAAATATTGGCTTGCAAAACATTCACAAGCATGACAAGGAATTAACAAAGCATGCTATTGACTCACTGTCAAGCATTAAAGGTTTAAACTTATTATTAAGCAAGAACAATTATTCAAGCATTGTGAGTTTTGAATTACAATCAAAATTGAACATTCATGCTCACGACGTTGCAGAGTTTTTAAGTTCTAAAGGCATTTGCATTAGAGCTGGACATCACTGTGCAATGCCTTTGCATGAGTATTTAAAAATTCCAGCAACTGCTAGGGCTAGTTTTTACTTTTACAACAACGTTGAAGATGTTAATGCTTTAACGCAAGCTTTAAAGCAATGCGTCAAGTTTTTCAAGCATTAGAATTTGTTTAAAAAATCCTTCTCTGCTGCTCGTAACGCTTTTTACGCTCAATCAAGAACAACAACGCGATGATAACAATTATTAAAACAATGCCTATGATTAAATCCCAAGCAACAGGCTTCTGCCTCAAAGCAGGGCCTTCAACAAGCACTGTCTCAGACTTTTCAAACGTTAATTTATTGTTATACTTAACCCTTGCTGAAACTTTGTAAACGCCAGGTTTTAAAGGCTTAAAATAATCCTTCAACATCGTGGTTTCTCCAGGGTTAACTCTTAACTCTTGACTCGTTAAAAGTTTTACAATCTTGCCTTTAAACTCAACCTTTCCTTGCATTGAAGCAAGCACTGATCTAGACCCAAGATTTTTAAAAGCTGCTGCAACTTCTAACAATTCACCAGTCCTTGCTCTGGGTTTAACTTCTAATCTTAAAAGCTCTCCCTTGTCGCTAACACCGCCTACTTGCAACACGTCAAACGTTAATTTGCCTTGACCAGTGCAGTCACTGCTTGAGATAACAGCCCAGTACTGGCCAATGCTTAAATCGTTATCAATGCTTTCTTCAAAGTCTTGAGTAACTGTTGGTAACACTTCATCACTTGTGAAATGTTTTGACAGCACAATGTTTTCAAAATCTCTATCCCAAACCTCTAGCAACAATTCAGGTTTTACACGCACGTTGCCAGTGTTGTGAACACTGTAATGCAACACTAATGGTTGTCTAATCTCAAAGTCTGGAATACTGAAACCTCCAATGCTGCAGCTTTTAAGCTCAACACCTGTTATTTCAATGTTAATGTTTACTGGTAAAGCCATTATCACGCTAGCACCGAACTGGCCTGAAGGTGTTCCAATGCTTCTTGTTAAAAACCTGATAGTTGCAGAGTAATTACCGTTAGCAACATCGCTTGGTGGTTGGACAATGATTGTCACAAGTCCTGGCTTTGAAGCAGTTACGTTAATAACTTCAGGCTTGATAGTTATCCAATCCTTTGCATAACCTTCAATAATGTAATCTATAAACACTGGATCTGAAGAATCAGTTGTTATGCGCACAGTGTCCTGGGCATAGCCATCTCTTAGCATGTTCTTGTAATCAATGCGCATCTTGTTAATACCAATAACCACTGCATTAACTGGTTGCGAGAAACCTGTGATAAACATTAACAATGCTATGACTGCAAGCATTCCAAACAGTTTGGAGTTTGAATTCTTCATTGATTCACAGCGCATCTTGACCTTGATCTTGACATTTTTCTTGATCTTTTAAACGCTTACCCACTGGGACGCGGGCAATGTCTCCGTCTTTATCAATAAAGTATAAAAAACCTGGCTGTCTTTTCAAGCCTAGGCGTAAAACTTTTTGCTTGCCATCTTCCAAGACTTCAATGATGGAATTATAAACATTGTTGTCTAGCAATTCTTTAACTTGCTCTAAAGGTGTTTCTCTAAACTTGTTCAAAATTTTTAACAACTTTGCATGAATGCTTGCTTTTAATTCTTGCACGTCATTGTTGAAGGCATACCATGTGCGCCAAGGCTTCCTAACTTGGTTGCCAAACTTGTGGTAAAATGTTTTGCTAGCAGGTTCAATCCTTGCACGTTTTTGCTCTGCAATTGAAGCTTGGCTTGGATATCCAACGCAGATAAAAGCCATGACTTCTAAACCTTTAGGTATTTCAAGATAGTTGTGAACTAGTTCTTTGTCAAAAGCTCCGATCCAGACAGTGCCTAATCCTAAAGCATGAGCAGCTAGTAACATGTTCTCAACGCATGCAGAGCAGCTTTCAATAGCGTAATCCCTGCCATGGCCTGGGTAGTAGTATTCAGTTTTTTTCACGTCTGCAACTACTGCTATGATGTAGCTGCATTCCTTAATCCAAGATTGTTCCATGCATGCTTTGTACAAAAAACTTTTCTCTTTGTTAGTTTCTAGAATCACAAAGTACCATGGTTGCAAGTTGCCAGCGCTAGGAGCTTGAATGCCTGCTTCAATCATTGTCACTATTTTCTCCCACTCAACTTTCTTGCTAGAGAAAAACCTAACACTCTTCCTTGTTTTAATACAGTCTAAAACATTCATAATGCTTGGCTTTGTGCTTGGCTTTGAAGGCTTTGAAGTTTCAAAACTGTTTTCAGAAATGCTTCTTAAATGCTTCTCTGAATGCTTTGCTTGCTTTTCTTCCTTGTTTGAAGTTTCAATCTTTTGTTTTTTCAAATTTTTTTTCAACCTTATCTTTTTGAGTTTCATGCTAACACCTGCCTAGTTTTCAAACTTCTAACACTTCTTTCAATTTAACAAGCAATGCCATATTTAAATATTTCCAAAACAAATTTAAAAAACAAGAACAAATTTTAAAAACAAGGATTTAAAAATCAAGTGATTGCAAGGCAATTGGTTTCAAAAAACTTTTAAACAATGCATGCAATACGTTTTGAATGCTTGAAACAGCTAAGCAAAAGCAGGAAAGTCAAAACACTGAAAAACAAAACTTGGAAAAACAAAGCATGGAAAAACAAGCATTGCCTTGCAAAGCGATTTGCGGCTTGGAGATCCATCAACAGTTAAACACTAAAAAATTGTTTTGTAATTGCAGTTCAGAGCTCAGCGCAAGCGATAAAAGTGGTGATAGTCAAAACAAGCATTCAATCATTGTTTACAGGTCTTTAAGAACAACTGCTAGCGAGCTTGGCTTTAAAGACGTTGCAGCCTTGCATGAGCAAGAGAAAGGTTTAACTTATCAATACATATCTCCTCTAAACAATTCTTGTTTAGTTGAGCTTGATGAAGAACCACCTCACAACCCTAATCCTGAAGCTTTAAAAATTGCTTTGCAAGTTTCTAGCTTGTTAAACGCGAAACCAGTGCATGAATTGCATTTCATGAGGAAGATCGTTATTGACGGTAGCAACACTGCCGGGTTTCAAAGAACTGGCCTTATAGCCACTAACGGTTTTGTAAAGACGAGTCAAGGCAATGTTAGGATTGCAACTATTTGCTTAGAAGAAGACGCTGCTAGAAAGGTTGAACTTGAACATAAAAACAAGAACATTGCTAGTTACAACCTTGACAGGTTAGGCATTCCTTTAGTTGAAATAACGACTGAGCCAGACATTACTAACGGGTTTCAACTAAGACAAGTTGCAGAGCACATTGGCTTGCTTTTAAGGAGTTGTAACGTTAAGCGTGGCATTGGCACTATAAGGCAAGATGTTAACATAAGCACTGAAGTTGGTGCTAGGGTTGAGATTAAAGGAGCTCAAGATTTAAAGTTGTTGCCAAAGATTTTTGAGTTAGAAGTTCACAGACAGTTCAATCTTTACAATTTAAAGCCTAAGATTGAAAAATGTTTGCAAAGCTTTGAATTCAAACCAGTAGATGTTAGTCATGTGTTTCAAAACACTGGTTGCAAGTTCATTTCAAAAGCATTGGCTAGTGGAGCTGTAGTGTTGGGTTTGAAACTGCCTTTCATGAAAAACGTTTTAGGGTTTAACATTTGTGATGGCAAGCGATTAGCAACAGAGCTTGCTGATTTTATAAAAGCGAAAACACCTGTTAAAGGGTTAATCCATAGTGACGAGCTACCTGGTTATGGCATTTCACAACGAGAAGTTGATGAATTATGTAAAGCTTTAAACGTGAACAGTGAAGATGGTTTCGTAATCATTACTGGAGAGAAAGCCATGGCTTTGAAATGCTTAAACCTTGTTGTTGAAAGGTTGAAACAATTCGCTATTGGCGTTCCAGCAGAGGTTAGGAAGGCTAACAAGGATGGAACTACTTCTTATTTAAGGCCGTTACCTGGTTCTGCTAGGATGTATCCAGAAACAGATATTCCTCCAATAAATTTGGAAAGCATTAGTTTTGAAAAGCCGCTAACAGTGCTTGAACTAGCTCAGAAAATGCAGGATAAAGGAATTCCTAAAGACCTGGCCTTGATAAGCGCTAAGAACAAGATTCCAGTGTTAGAGTTTTGCAACAAGTTTCCAAGCTTGAAACCTTCGCTCATTGCTGAGGTTTTAGTGTCAATGCCTAAAGAGGTTAAGACCAGGACTGGCAAAGCTGTTAATGTTTTACAATACGCTGACAAGCTTTTTGAAATGCTTGCAAGCAATGTTTTAACGCGTAAAGGTGTTTTTAAAACTCTTGAAAAACTAGCTGTTGAAGGAATTTTTAAGCCTGAAGATTTTAAAACGTTAAGTTTGGAAGAGTTGAAAAGCATTGTTGAAGAATCTATTAGCAATGTTAAACAGCAGTTAGGCTTGCTAGGCTTGCAAGGATTAGATGCTAGTCAAAAACACTTGTTTGCAAAGCAGGTTTTTGAAACAATAATGAGAACTCATGGCAAGGATGGAAGGATTAATCCTAAGCAATTAATGCAGGTTATTAATGATAAGCTTTCAATGTTTTAACTTTTTAGAATGTTTTTGTTTAAGCTTTAACAATCGCTTCTTGTAAATCACTGCCAAGTCTCTTGAAAGCTCTCTATTCCAAAGTTTTACAACGCCAATGTTTGGAATTGTCACGTAATACTTGGGCTGTGTTTTTAAAGCTTTAACAATGCCAACACCTTCAAAAGCAATCACTGTTAAACCTATGATCGCTACTAAGATGTCTCTAGCTCTCGTTAGGAATGCTAGGGCTAGTCCTGAAGCTGTTGGCAGGTTTGAAAGCTTGCTCAAGCTTAACTGTCCAGCTTCTAAGCTACCAATAGCTAATGGTATTGGAAGCACGTATGCTAGTCCAACCATTGAGAACACTAGGAATATTAATCCAAAATTCGCGTTAAAGCCTAGAGCTAGAAGCGCTGTTTTATATTCAAAGAACATTAAAACCCAGGACAAGATGTTAATCCAAAACGTTTTCCAAAACGCTTCCCTGTGATTTTTATAAAAATCTGCAATCACTGATTCAAATTGTTCAACAACGAGTTTTATTTTTGAAAGCTTTGAAATTTTAAATATTAAACTAAAAAAAGGTTTTCCGTTAAACGTTCTTAGATAAAACAGTGATGTTAGCGTTAAAAACAAGAACCCAATGCATAACAGTGTGATTCTCGCTCCTAGGGTTATGTGGGGCGTTGCTAAGCCAACAATTAAAGAGCCTATGAAGAAGAAAACACCTGAAAACGCTAGTTCAAAAATCTTGTCAATACCAACAGTTGCTAAGCTTTTCTGAAATTCTTTGTCACTACCATGTCTTGCTAGTAGCGCAGCCCTGACAGGTTCTCCTCCAAGCTTTGCTGAAGGTGTTAAGTAGCTAATGCCGTGACCTGCAAGTCTGTAAAGCAATATTTTGAACAAGCCAACATTGTAGCCGTACTCTTTAGAAATTAATTTCCATCTGATTGCTAGTGTTAAGTATATGCAAAAACTAATGAACAAGTAAGCTAGAAGCCATAACAGGTTTAGGCTTGAAATAACAGTCCAGAGTTCTGAAAAATTTGTGTGTTTCAGAGTTATGTATAGCAAGACAATGCCAACAGCTAGTGATATTGCTAACAACTTGTTACGCATTCATTCCACTCTGATTTCGCTTTGACAGGGTTTCTTGCAATGGTTTTCCTTACACAAGCTTTGCTAAAGCTTTTTTTATTAAAACGGGTCCGCGGGGATTCGAACCCCGGATCCCGAGCTTAGGAGGCTCGTGCCTTATCCAGGCTAGGCTACGGACCCATAGCTGGTGGAGCACAAAAGATTTATAAAGTTTTTAAGCTTTTTAAAGCTATGGCGTTTGTGAAAAGCTTGAAGAGCTTGACTGATGAAGAGTTTGAAAGCAAAGAGTTTGATCAAGATTTGAAATCTTTGGCAAAGCTGTCTAGAAAGTTTCCAACAGGTTTGGCGCTAGTAATTACTCCTGAAGCGTTTGAAGAATTCGCGAGTTATAACAGTTTGAAAGCAAAGATTTTAGAAGTTTTAAAAAGTACTGATGATTTAAGACACGCAGCTGCAAAGGTTTACTTAATGTTTCAAAGCTGCGAATTTCCTAGTGGTTTGAAACAACAAGTTTTAGAAGCTGTTCAAGCTCTCGCTGTGAATGAGAAAAATGTTTTAAAGCAGGAAAAGCCTGAAGCATTGTTAATGTTTAGTCATGGCTTGAACGCTTTTTATTGCGATGAAAGCGAGGTTTTGTCTTGCTTGAAACATGCTTGGGCTTTGCTGCACGGTGTTAAGTTTTTAAAACATTTAAAAACTGGTTTTGAAGGTTTAAACTCTAAACCAGTTGTTATTGAAAGCGTTGAGAATTGGAGTGCTACAGGCGTTGCTGTTTACAAAGCTTGCAATTCTGAAAATTTAAATGTTAATAAAAACGGTTGTGAAGAACAAGTGATTATTCACGTTGTTAAAGGCTTGCCGCCTAGAGAGTTGTTAACACATGTTGAAAAATTTAATGGCTGGGAAGCGTTTTTAACGTATTTGGAAAAGCTAGCAACAGATTTCGGCATGGACTCGTTCTTGATTTCAAATTCAGAAGTGAAAAAAACAACTGTTAGGGTTCAAAACAATGTGTTGCAATTGTCTAGAGAAGGCATTGTTAACAAGCAAGCCAGCTTTAAAGAGCAAAAAGTTAATGACAAGCTTGCCTTGCAAATCGCGAGGCTTGCAAAGCTTTGTTTCAAAGAGTTCAGTGTTAATGTTTTATTATTCGCTGTTCAAGAACCTGGTCAAGCATTAATGACTGGTTTTCAAGGCTTGCAAGTGTTGCGGGCTTGCTATTTAAAACCAAGCATTAGTGAAAGCATTGTTGAGACTGAAAAAGTTAAATCTGGTGCTAGTGAATTGTCTGACATTGACATTCAAGACGCTTTAGAATTCATTACAAAGGTAGAGTCTGAAAGAGTTGAAAGTGCAAGTGTTGAAGGTCTTGAGAGTCAAGAACATCAAAGTCTAGGACAAGAGCTGGGGCAACAAGAAGCACTAGAACAAGAACAACAAAGACAAGAACAGCAAGCGCTGCAAGAACAACAACAAGAACAAGCACGAGTAGAACAAGCAAGAGTTGTTGAAGAGAAAATTATTAGTGAAGCTGTAAAGCCAGACTTAACGCCTGAAGCTTTAGCAATAACTGCTAGTAACGTCATGATTTCAAGCTTGGAATTCGCAGCTCTTGCTTTTAAGAAAATGATACAACTCGTTACTGGGAGAGATATTTCTTTAGAGCTGCCAGCGCAAGACTTTGTTGACTTGTCAGCAGAAGCTTTGGAAGACATTGGCGCTTTCTTAGAGCCAGACTACAGGTCTGCTGTTAAAAAATTGTTAGAGCTGCGAGAACAAGTATTGCAAGGAAGCATTCCTTCATTTGCAGAGATCGGTGCTTGCTTGGACAATGCTTTAAAAGTTATTAAATGGCTTGACACGTTGAGAAAGCATAAAAACTGAACATGAAGGTTGAAAGCACAAAATTTTTAAAAGCAAAGACTGCAATACACTGAAAAGCTTAACCAATTTTTAAGGTTTGAAATTTTTAAAGTTTAAAAAATGTTTTAAAACAGCATTTTAAAAATTTAAAAAGGGGTGAGGTGGTTTTCATGAACAAGCATGAAGCATTCGTTCTATGGTTTGATCAAATCGGAATTGAAGACGTTCCATTAGTGGGGGGTAAGAACGCTAGTCTTGGAGAGATGTACCGCGAGTTGAGTTCTCAAGGCGTGAAAGTGCCTAACGGCTTTGCAATAACAGCGAAAGCGTATCATTACTTTATGGAGAAGAATGGATTGAAAGAACAGATTAAAGCATTGTTAGAAGGCTTGGATGTTAAAGACATTAAACGCTTATCAGAGGTTGGTGCTAAGATTAGACACATGATCTTAGAAGCAGCTTTTCCTGAAGAATTAGCGAATGCTATAAAGGAAGCTTATTATCACTTGGGCTTGCAATACGGTGAAAATCCAGACGTTGCTGTTCGCAGCAGTGCAACAGCTGAGGACTTGCCAACAGCGAGTTTTGCAGGACAGCAAGAAACATATTTGAACATTAGGGGTAACGAGCAACTCTTGCAAGCAGTTAAGAAATGCATTGCTAGCTTGTTCACGAACAGGGCTATAAGCTACAGGGTTGATAAAGGGTTTGATCACTTCTCTGTGGCTTTAAGTGTTGGTGTTCAAAAAATGGTTCGTTCAGACCTTGCTTGCAGTGGTGTCATGTTCACTCTAGACACGGAAACAGGTTTTAAAGACGTTGTTTTCATCACTGCTAGTTATGGTTTGGGAGAGAACATTGTTCAAGGATCTGTGAATCCTGACGAGTATTACGTTTTCAAGCCAACATTAAAGCAAGGCTTTAAACCAATCATTCATAAAAAATTGGGAACTAAAGAGTTTAAACTTATTTACTCTAAAGACAGCTTAAAACCAACAAAGAATGTTCCAACACCTTTGCATGAACGGAACAGCTTTGCTTTAACAGACGAAGAAGTTTTAACACTTGCCAGGTGGGGTTGCATTATTGAAGAGCATTACTCTAAAAAGCACAACAAATGGACGCCCATGGACATTGAATGGGCTAAAGACGGCGTTACTGGCGAATTGTTCATTGTTCAAGCGAGGCCTGAAACTGTGCAGTCACAAAAATCTTGGAACGTGCTGAAGAAGTACAAGTTGAAAAAGCACAAGTCAGAATTAAAGGTTTTAACAACTGGTCGTAGCGTTGGTGACAAGATAGGTCAAGGAATGGTTCATGTAATAAAGGATGTTAAGCACATTAACGAGTTTAAACCTGGAGAGGTGTTGGTTACAGAAATGACAGATCCAGATTGGGAGCCTATAATGAAGATGGCTTCAGCAATCATTACAGACAAAGGTGGACGCACATGTCATGCAGCTATTGTTGCTAGAGAACTCGGCATCCCAGCAGTTGTTGGCTGTAAAAACGCTACTCAAGTTTTAAAAACAGGTCTTAACGTGACTGTTGATTGTTCTCAAGGAGAAGAAGGATTTGTTTATGAAGGGTTAATACCTTTTGAGGTTGAAGAGTTAAACCTTGAAAACTTGCCGAAAACAAAGACAAAGATCATGTTAAACATTGGCAATCCTGAAGAAGCGTTTGGCTATGCAAACTTGCCAGTTGAAGGTGTGGGTCTTGCTAGGGAGGAGTTCATCACTGGGAGTTACATCAAGATACACCCATTGGCATTAGTGCATTATCACTCACTGCCTGAACATGTCAAGAAGCAAGTTGATGAGATAACGCTTGGCTATGATGACAAGCAACAGTTTTACATTGACAAGCTAGCTCAAGGTTTAGGCATGATAGCATCTGCTTTCTATCCGAAACCAGTGATTGTAAGGCTTTCAGATTTCAAAACGAATGAATATGCAGGATTAATAGGTGGCGAATTGTTTGAGCCTAAGGAGGAAAACCCTATGATTGGTTGGCGTGGCGCTTCTCGCTACTATGATGAAAAGTACAAGCCTGCTTTTGCTTTGGAATGTAAGGCTATAAAGAAGGCTAGGGAGGAGTTTGGTTTGAAAAATATTAAGATCATGGTGCCTTTCTGCAGGACTCCTGAGGAGGGCAAGCTTGTTATTGAAGAGCTTGCAAGGAATGGTTTGAGGCAGGGTGTTGATGGTTTGGAAATTTATGCTATGTGCGAAATACCGAGCAATGTTTTACTAGCGGAAGAATTTCTCAAAGTGTTTGACGGTTTCAGTATTGGCACGAATGATTTAACACAACTCACTTTGGGCTTGGATAGGGATAATGAGAAGATTTCTTACTTGTATGATGAGCGCAATGAAGCTGTAAAGCAGTTAGTAGCGAGGGTTATAAAGATTTGCAATGAGAAGAGTAAATACATAGGCATTTGCGGAGATGCTCCAAGCACTTTCCCAGAGTTTGCAGAGTTTTTAGTTAGTCAAGGCATTCAATCAATGAGTTTAAGCCCTGACGCTGTTGTGAAAACCTTGATGATCGTTGCTGAAAAAGAGACTGGCAAAGCTTTGAAATAAAAAAGGTTTTTTGATATAAAAACTTTTTTATTCTTGGCTTTCTTGTTTTACTACTTGTTTTTCAATGTTTTGTTCTTGCTCGCTAGGTTGTTCTCTAGGTAGTTGTTTAGCAAAGTCTTTAGAAATAACGTCAACGTTCTTGCTAACTTTTTCAAGCTTTTCCTCAACATTTTTTAAAAACGTTTCAGCGCTTGCTAATTCTTTTTTTATCACGTTTCTCGTTTGTTGCACTTCAGCACTGACTTGTTTTTTCAATTCTTCTAAAGATTTCTCTTGGGTTTGTTTGGGTTTAACAACAGGTATCTTGACATTCTCCATTAACGATTTTAATTCATGCTCGTTAACAACTTCAAAATACTGGTGAAACTTTTGTGTTGGTTTTAAAATGTAAGAATGACCAGACTTTTCTCTGCTAATAAATTCTAACTTTTCTAATTCTTTAACATGATCGTAAGCTTTGTTACCTCTAAGCTTTACAACAAGGCTTTGCTTTATAGGAGCTTTCCAAGCAATAACTGCAAGCGTTTGAAGTAATGACTTAGGCATTTCTAAATCACTAACAATCCTCCTGACAAAAGGCATGAAGCGTTCCCTAATAGTCATTTTCCAAGAAGAGCCTTCTCTAACAATCATTAACGCAGAGTTTTTGCTGTCATAATCGTTAGCAAGTTGTTGCAAAGCAGCATTAATGCTTTCCATGCTTGCTTGAGTTATGGACTTTAACTCTTCAACACTTATAGCTCTTCCGTGTGCGAACAACAAAGCTTCTAAGACTTGTTTTAAATGTTCAGTTTCCATGCGCTGTTGCGATTTCATTTTACAACCTGAACATTTTCTTGCCGTCTTTTTCAAAAACAAAAACCTTGCCAGAGCGAACCATGCTCGTTAAAACGTTTTCCAAGTCTTGCAATGACAAGCCAGTGGCTTTGTTTAACTCTTGCAAGGTTTTAGCACCGTCTTTTAATGCTAACGCAACACTGTTCTTTGCAAGCGTTGTGAAAGCAACTGCTAAGTGTTTATGTTTAAACTCTGAAGATTTTGCCAAGCCGTCAATCATGTGTAGCTTTGCAACAAAATCGTTTAAAATATGGCCAAACCGGACATTGTCAATTACAAACTCTGTTGGCTCAAGAATTTCAATGCTTGACGGTAAAAAGTTAATGCAAAGCCATGTAAAGTGTTGCACGTCTTTAGCTAGAAATTCAACTTCTGCAAAAGCGCTCCATAAAGGCTTTTCACTCTCAAGCTTGAATGTTTTATTCTCAAGATTTTCAAGCTTTTCAGGGCTTGCAATTTTATAGCTTAAAAGTTTAATACCTTCCAATTCTTTCATTTTGTCAATGTATTTCTTTAAAGATTCTTCAACAAACTCTTTAGGATTGCCCACCATTTCAAAAATCGCGTAAAAATGAATGTAACCATTAGCTATTAATTCTTTCAACTCTTTCTTTGAAATGCTCATGAACAGAAATGATTGTTATTGAATTTAAAAGTTTTTTGCAACGCCTTGCTAAGAAACTGTTGTAAAAACAAAACTATTAAAAAACAAGGTTTTTCCTTTCTTTCATGAGGATTGCGGGTGTTGACGAAGCTGGCAGAGGGCCTGTTATTGGTCCAATGGTGATTGCTTGCGTTGTTTGCAATGATCAAGCGTTAGAAAAGATTAAGGGTTTAGGCGTTAAGGATTCAAAGCTTTTAAATCCTAAAAAGCGTGAAGAGCTTGCTAGGCAGATAAAACGTTTTGCAAAAGTTTTTACAGAAGTAATTCAACCCGCAGCCATTGATAAAGCTGTTCAAAGCAAGACTTCAAACTTGAATGTTTTAGAAGCTGAGAGGACTGCTTTGTTATTAGCAAGAGCTAAGCCTGACACTGCCATAGTGGATTGTCCTAGCAATAACAAGCCTGCTTACAAAAAATTGTTAGAAAAACTTTTAAAACAACACACTGACAAGCAAATAACGTTAATCTTTGAGCACAAAGCTGAAAGGCATGCAATCGTAGCTGCAGCTTCTATCATTGCTAAAACATTGCGTGACAGGCTTGTTCAAAACTTGAAAAAACGTTTAGGCGTTAATTTTGGGAGTGGTTATCCTTCAGATCCTTTAACGCAAGAATTTATTAAAACATTGCATGGTGATGAATCTTTTGTTAGGCGTTCTTGGAGCAGTATTGAAA
>JAGGZX010000077.1 GCA_021161785.1 Candidatus Woesearchaeota archaeon
AAACATCACTAATCTCTGTATGCAAGCTCTTCCAATCCCAAACAACCTTTTCTATTTTTTTAATTATTTCTTGCTTTTCCATTTTTATTTTAAAAACCGCATCTTAGGATAATGCACGCAAACACCTCTAACAATAACGCCAGAGTTATTTATTGTGTCCACAACAGTTTTTACAAATCTTTCAAATCTGTGTTTGTCTGTGATTAAATTGTAACTCTCAGGATAGTTCTGGCTTAGCCAGTTTTTAAATTCTTTGCCAGCTGCTTTCAAGTTTAAAAATTCAAACCAGTAAGAACTTGTAAAGCTTTTTGTTTTTTCAATCAAGGCTTGCACGTCAACCAAGCCTGGAATTATAGGGGAGATAAATGCATAGTTTTTAACACCTTGCTCGTGGAGCTTTTTTAAAGCTTTAATCCTTCTTTCATTGCTAGGGGAGAATGGTTCTATCTCTCTCTTCACAGAGCTGTCAAAACCATTAATTGTGAGTCCTACCTCTATGTGTTTAAACTCTTTAAAAATGTTGACGTCTCTCATAACCAAGTCAGACTTTGTTAGAATGGATAGCTTAACATTTTTATCCATGTTTTTCAAAACATTCCTCGTGATTTGCAATTCTTGCTCAACAGGTTGGTATGGATCGCTAACACTACTCATGTAAACACTGCCTTTCACGGTTTCATTTTTAACAAGGCTTGGCATGTTTTCTTTAACAACAACCCAAGAACCCCAAGCTGCATGGCCATACCATTTGCTCATAAACTTTGCATAGCAATACTTGCAGGCATGTTCACAACCAATGTATTGGTTTAAAACATAATCAGCGCCAGGAATTCTTGTTGGCGTGAAAGCTTTCTTAGCCTTAACCTTGATTATTTTCACCATTGCACTAAGCAAACTGGAAGCAATGTTTTTTAAATGTTTTTTCCAGACTGGTTCATGAATTTCTAGATCATAGTCAATAATTTTATATATGGTTTGGAAGACCTTGACAGCATGGCAGTATTAACACCTCTAAGTAAGGAGGATTTTCAAGCAATATTAAACGAGTACAACCTTGGAGAGTATGAATCACACAAGCATTTCAGCCATGCGTTAAGTAATACTGTGTACAAAGTTAAAACTTCTAAAAAAACAGTGATTCTCAAACTCTTTGAACATGGAAAAAGAGACGTGATCAATCTTGAAATAAAGATCATGGCTCTTCTTGAAAGAGAAGGATTAAGCCCGAAATTGTTTAAGACAAAGAAAGGTGAATACCTTAGCCACTATAAAAAGCTGCTTATCATTCAAGAATATTTTGAAGGGAGGCATGTTCAAAGGTTTAACAATCAAGAAGCAAGAAGGTTTGGAGTGTTTATTGGAGAGTTGCATAAAAACTTGAAGAGGTTGGATAAAGAAATGCAAGCACATGACTTGGGATTTCAATTCAAAAAGAATGGAAGTGTTTACGATTCGTTAAACATTAACCTTGACCAAGAATTTAAATGGTTAAACAAAGCACTTAAAAGTGTTAAAGAAGAAAACTTAAAGATTGGAATAATTCATGGCGATTTAAGCAGTTCTAACATTCTCAAGAACAAGAAAGGTCTATTCATGTTGTGCGACTGGGATGACGCAAGGAAAGACTTTCTAGTTTATGACATTGCAGTTTTAATAGGAAATTTCATGGTAAAACCAAGCATCGTGTATAGAAATCAGATTAGAGAATTTTTAAAATCTTACCAAAAATTGATCAAGTTAAACAATGACGAGAAAAGAGCAACTTATTATTTTGTTTTACACTCCCTTCTTAGCGGATTAGAATATGCTTCAAAACAAAAAAGAATACACAAAGATGAAAACATTAACAAGTGGATGTTAAAACAAGAGAAGAAGTATATAACAATAAAAAATTTGGGATTGGAAAAGTTTTTATCGCTTTTTTAACATAGATTAACCTTTGAACCCAACCACCTTCTCTGTCCCAAGCCCCATAAGCTATGCTATCTCCGAAAACTAAGATTCGCATTATAAGATCAGTCAATAAAGAAATGATTTATTAATGTTTTCTTTTCAAAAAGCTTGCGTTTAAAATTTTTTTTAACGCTAGCTATAACATTTTTATTAAATTTTTTCCAATTAACAGTTTTTCTTTCAAAAGTTAATTCAATCTCTCCAACAATATCAGAAACTTGAAGCATTACACCTATATTTTTAAAGTTCTTAGCGAAAACATATGACTCCATATCAACCACGTCGCCAAAGCCTTTTAATCTTGGCAAGAATTTTTCATAAAACATTATTTCACACCATTTATCAGCTGCTTTTCTACCTTTATAATTCAAGTTTTTTCTTTTTAACACAGTTTCTACTTCACTCCAGATCTTGCTCCAGCATTCCCTATCTTCTCCAGGTCCTGTGGAGTGTTTATTAAACACGAAATTCGTTGTTAAAACTCTAACCTTGTCATTTCCTAACAAATTTTTTATGATTAGCTTGTTTTTTTGGAAAAACTCTTTGCTTGTGAATCAAGAAAGGTTGTTTAAAATAGAATTCGTAAAACTCTGTTGGGTAATAAATTTGGTTTAACTTAGCATTTATGCCGCCAGCTATGCCGTAAAAAGAACCTTGTCTGGATCATACTTTTTAACCTCTCTGGCAACCACATTTGCAGGAGGAGGATAATGTTCTTTCGCTTTTATTATGTGGCGATAGGAATATTTTAAAGGATTGCAAAGCTTAGGACCTAGAGCAAAAGAGATTCTCAGTTCGTGATTAAGATAGGTATACCAATTTTCTCCTTTCTGCTCAAACCATTTATTGAAACTATCAAAAATCCTGGCGTGTTTTAAATACATCTCATAAGTGCCTCCGAAAACAAGAGCAAGCCTCATAAAAATCTTAATTGGTCAACAGGATATATAAATTTTTATGCATCTTAAAGTGTCTAGTGAGTTATGTAGAGAAAAAACTTGTCCAATGCTTGTTTTTTAAAATGTTTTTGTTTTGTTAGAAAAATTTTTAAACTCGGAATTGCAAGCACGTTTCATGGACGTTGAAGATCGTTTAAACTTAATAACTCGTAATGTTGAAGAAGTGTTAACTCTTGACGATCTTAAAGCTTTGTTAGAGTGTGGTGTTCCTTTAAAGCATTACATTGGTTTTGAGATTAGTGGTAACTTGCACCTTGGATCAGTGTTCATGGCTGTGTTTAAGATTAAAGATTTTATTAAAGCAGGCGTTGATTGTTCTATATTCCTAGCTGATTGGCATTCCTGGATTAACAATAAGCTTAACAGTGATTGGGGTTTGATTAATGACATGGCAGAGTATTACAAGTTTGTCTTCAAAAAAGCTTTAAGCATTGTTGGCGGCGATAGTGAAAAATTGAGATTCGTTAAAGGCTCTGAATTGTATCACAACAATGATGATTACTGGTTTAACGTTTTAGACATTGCTAAGCATTCAACACTTGCCAGGGTGTTAAGAAGTATCACTATTGCTGGTCGCGAGGAAGGCTCTGCAGTTAATTTCGCATTGTTGATTTACCCTTTAATGCAGGTTGCTGACATTTTCAGCCAAAACATTAACCTTGCGCATTCTGGCATGGATCAAAGGAAAGCGCACGTGATTGCTAGAGACGTTGCTCTTAAGATTAAAAACAAGTTAACATTTAAAGGTGGTGGTTACAAGCCAATAGCTGTGCATCACGCATTGCTTCCAGGATTACAAAAACCTAGCGTTGACATTACAAAACTTTCAAACATGGAGAAGAAGCAATTATTGTCAAAGCTTAAGATGAGTAAGAGCGTAAAGCAAAGCGCTATATTCATTAATGATAGTGAAGAACTTGTTAGAGAAAAAATTAACAAAGCGTTCTGCATTGCTGGAGAGGTTGGTTTCAACCCTGTATTGGAATGGGCTAGGCTTTTAGTTCTTAACAGGAAGCCGTTAATTGTTGAAAGACCTGCAAAGTATGGAGGCACTGTGACTTATGAAAGTTTTAAAGATCTTGAAAAAGATTTTGCTAGCAAGCAATTACATCCTGCTGATTTAAAATCTGCTTTAAGCAAGGAGATTAATGAGTTGTTAAAACCTTTAAGAACAGCTGTTAATAATTCAAGGTTTGCAAGCGTTTTGGAAAAGCTTGATTCTGTGCAGTTACGAAAAGATTAAAAAGGTTTATCCAGTGCCATTTTCAAGCCCAGGGTCCGCGTTACTCTAAAGAGCTAAGCGTTGCGAGCAATGATTTAGGGTTATTCAACCCTGGGCTCCATGCTACTCAACCCTAACTTTAACGCCTGGACACTTCTTTACTGTTAAGAATAACTTTCCAGTTTTCTTTCTCACAAGGATTTTTGTCAAGTCCACTGGCTTTGGAAATCTTAACTGTGAAGCAAAGATCTTGTGTTCTTTCAAGCTTAAGCATAACACGTACAAACCATTATTTTGAGGCACTAGCTTAACCTTTACATCTCTAGGAACGTTGAGCTGTACTTCAAAACTCGTTTTTAATTCTTTAACCACTGGTTTTTGCTTGAAAACTTTAAGCCTGGTGTCTGGATTAAAATAATACAAGTAAAAAATTAAAGCTTGCCTCACAATCTCGCTCTTGTTAACACCTAGCTTTTCAGCTAGCTTTGCAATTTCTAGTTCTAACTCTTTAGATATCCTCAAGCTTATCAAGGTAATCACCTGTCTTAACTATTTAACGCTATCCAAAGTATTGCTGCTTGTTACCCTTTTTTGACTTTAACTTTTTTAAAGCTTCATTAAAGTGTTTCATTGTTACATGTTTTACTTGCTTTTTCTTAGCCTTTGCTTCGCGCAAAGCAAGCATTGCTGCTTCTCTACACAAAGCAGCTATTTCAGCACCGTTAAAGCCTTCAGTTTGCTGAGCAAGTTTTTTCAAGTCAACACCTTGCAAAGGCATTTTTTTAGTGTGGATTTTAAATATTTCAATCCTTGCTTTCTCGTCAGGCATTGGAACTTCTATCAACAAGTCAAACCTTCCTGGACGTAGCAAATCTGGATCAACCATGTCAAGCCTGTTAGTAGCTGCTAACACCACAACTCCTGACAAGTCTTCAATGCCGTCAAGCTCTGTGAGTAATTGGCTTACAACGCGCTCAGTTACTCCAGAGTCAAAGCTTTGACTGTGAGCAGGTGCAATGCTGTCAATCTCGTCAAAAAACACTATGCAAGGCGCTGCCATCCTAGCTTTGCGGAACACTTCCCTAACAGCTTTCTCGCTCTCGCCAACCCACTTGCTTAACAATTCAGGACCTTTAACTGCTATAAAGTTTGCCTCGCTCTCAGTTGCAACAGCTTTTGCAAGCAAAGTCTTACCAGTTCCTGGAGGTCCATACAACAAAACACCTCTAGGCGGCTTGATGCCTAGCTTTTCAAATTCTTGAGGGTTTTTCAAAGGCCATTCAATAGCTTCTATTAATTCTTGCTTTACAGATTCAAGACCTCCAATATCGCTCCATTTAACATTAGGAACTTGGACTATGACCTCTCTCAAAGCTGAAGGCTCTATCTCTCTAAAAGCTTTCTTGAAATCTTCATTCGTGACAACAAGTTTTTTCAACACTTCTGCAGGTATCTTGCCTTCTTCAAGTTTTTCAATCTCTGGCAAAACCCTGCGCAAAGCTTTCATAGCAGCTTCTTTGCACAAAGCTGCAAGGTCAGCGCCACTAAAGCCGTGAGTGATTTCAGCTATTTTTTTCAAGTCAACACCTTGCAAAGGCATCCCCCTAGTGTGTATTTGCAGTATTTCAAGCCTTGCTTGCTTGTCAGGAATGCCTATCTCTATCTCCCTGTCAAACCTTCCTGGACGCCTCAAAGCAGGGTC
This sequence comes from Candidatus Woesearchaeota archaeon, assembly GCA_021161785.1. GTDB lineage: Archaea > Nanobdellota > Nanobdellia > Woesearchaeales > JAGGZC01 > JAGGZX01. Next base: position 5,837 of record JAGGZX010000077.1, read on the forward strand.
AATAGCGTTAGGCCTGTTAGTAGCAGCAATAACAACTACTTGGCCTCTGGTTTTCAAACCATCCATTAATGCCAAGAGTTGTGCAACTACACGTCTTTCAACTTCTCCAGAAACGTCTTCACGCTTTGGAGCAATAGCGTCTATCTCGTCAATAAAGATAATGCTTGGAGCGTTTTTCTCAGCTTCTTCAAAGATTTGTCTTAGGTTTTCCTCGCTCTGACCGTAATACTTGCTCATGATTTCAGGTCCTGCAATGCTGTAAAAATTAGCGTTTGTCTCGTTAGCAACTGCTTTTGCTAGCAAGGTCTTACCAGTTCCTGGAGGTCCATGTAGCAACACACCTTTCGGGGGTTCAATGCCTAAGCGTTCAAAAATTTCTGGATGTTTTAAAGGCAGCTCTACCATTTCACGAATCTTTTTGATTTCCTCTTTCAAGCCTCCAATGTCTTCATAACTTACAGAAGGCATTGCTTCACCTGTTTTTGCAACCCTTTCAGAGATCTCAATCCTTGTTGAAGGTGTTACTATAACAACGCCTTTCGGCTGCGTGTTTGTGACAACAAAGTAGAACATTCTTCCGAAAACGCTTATCGCAACCCTGTTACCTTGTATTAACGGCTTGTTAGCTAGTAATTCTAAGAAATAAGCTTCAATGTCTCCTGAAAAACGCACTGGCTCTGTAGGCGCTAGAGTGATTTTCAAAGCGTTTTGAACTTTTTCAGGCTTTTGAATTGTTACTTCGTCACCTAGAGAGCAAGCAGCGTTATGCCTTAACACTGCGTCAATCCTTACAGTGCCGGGCTTGTCATCGTCTGGATGCATGCGCATTGCTTGAGCAGCTGTTTTTGACTTTCCCTCAATAATTACTATGTCTCCAGGTTCAAGTTTTAGTTTTTCAAACAAGTCACTGCTAAGCCTTGCTCTAGCTTTACCAACGTCTACATGGTATGCTTCTTCAACGCGAGCTTTAAGCTTCATAATCCCACCTCCAAAAGTTTTTTACATTGATTTTATCATGATTTTTAATGTTGAAACAAAGTGAGCATGCTTGGGCAAAGCTTTAAAAAATTAAAAAATAAAAAAGTGTTTAATGAAAAGCTTTGAATTACTCAATCTTTACTTTCCTACCAGTTTTTTCAGCTTTTTTAAGGCGCACTTCTAAAATACCGTTTTTATAACTCGCTTTCGTTTCATTAGGATCAACTTTCACTGGTAGTTTGAGTGATTTGTAAAAACCTTTATAGCTCTTCCTGAAACTTGTTTCTGTTTTCACTTCTTGTTTTTCTTCAACTTTCACTGTTATCAAGTCTTCAGTTACTTTTAAATCAATGTCTTCTTTGTTAACGCCTGGCAATTCCATTGTTACAATGATTTCATTATCAGTTTCAACCATTTCTGTTTCTGGCTCTCTAAAGCCTTGGCTTAAAGGTGTTTCAAAGTCTCGCCAAAAACTGTCCATGAACCTGTCCCACATGTCAAAGATGTCGTCAAACGGTGTTCTTCTCCTGCGCCAAACCATGATCTCACCTCCTTTGTTTTTTTAGCTTGGTTTTTATATATTTCAAATTGTCATACTTTGTAATACGAATTAATAACTTATATTTAAAGTTTTCGGTTGACAGTTCTGTTAATTTATTGGTGGTGAGATAAAAAAATTATCGAGTTTACATTCTCGTTCCATTAGAAATACACCTTGCCAACTTAGTTTGATGATAAGCAGCCCCTGTTATCAAATCTTCCCAATCATTTTCTATATTCAAATCAATCCCACAAGCTTCAGCAAATGTTTTGCCTTTCAAGCTCAAATGAGGTCTTAAGAAATTATAGTAAGCAAACCAAGCATCTAGCCAAATCTTGGCAGTTTCTTCACTTTCAAACCCTTTAAAGATTTTAACCTATCAGCTCATATCGTTCCTCTGGCGTAAACTTTTTAATATACAAGTCCATAAAAAATTGTATGAAATTTAACTTCATAAAATTTCGCTTTAACTCCAATTTAGAGGATTATGCGAATAAAAACTGCGTGAAATATGCGTTAGTTTCAATCCCCCCGCTCGCCTTTGATTTCAAAGATTTTATAAAACATTTTTTATAACTAATGACTATGACTTCAAAACATAATAAAAAAACAAAAAAGTCAAATTCAAAAATAGGAATTTGCCACTATCATCTATGTAGAAAGAAAACAAGAGTCTATAGATGCAAATATTGTGGTGAATATTTTTGTAAAAAGCATTTCCAACCAAAACCACCAGGATTACCAAGATTTAATAGCACAAAACATGAAGACAGACTTTTTATGGAGGAATGGCATAAACCTGGTGGACATCCATGTGTACCTTATTTGGATATTTGGAGAGCAGAACAAGAAAGAAAGGAACAAGAATACAGACAAGCTTTAGATATGCTCCTTCGTTCTAAACCTTTAAGGACGCATCATGAGCTAGAAGTTATTTCTAGAGAAAAACCAACTAAAAGAAATGCTTCTCTTACTGAAAAAATCGAGAATTATTGGTATTGGAATAAAAGAGAAATAATGAAAAT
>JAGGZX010000030.1 GCA_021161785.1 Candidatus Woesearchaeota archaeon
ACGCTAAGTTGTCTAAAACATTTCTTGAAGGATTGTGAAAACCTCCAATAACTAGGAAAACATCTTGCTTTGTGAGAATTTTTAATTTTTTAACAAGAACATCAACACCTGGATGGCTACAACCAACAATAACTATTAATCCCTTACCATCTAGTTTTACGCCTAAAGCTTGTTCTGCAATGTTGTAATTATCATTACTTTTCACACTGCCAGAACTCCAAACATCACTAGCAAGCATTAAACCTTGATCAACAGTTATTGTGTTTAAACCCCAATCTTTTAAAAAATTATTACCTTCTAGAGGAACATAAACGTTAAGTTTTGGTTTTACCTTAGCAACGTATTCAAAGCCAGCGTAATGATCTGCATGGAAATGACTTAACACTGCAAAACTTGTTTTTGTTAAGTCAACACCCAATTTTTTTGAGTTATATTTTATTACTTCTGGATCTTGGTTAGCGTCAAACAAGATGTTCCATTTTTCAGATTGTAAGAAAACACTCCAACCCCAATCATTTTTCAATCCTAAGCCTGGCTCGTTGTCGTTTAAAACAGTGATTGTCAAGTGCTTAACCATTTTTTTTACATCAAATTTTATTCATACCTTAAAGCGTCTGCAGGGTTGAGCATTGCAGCTTGACGTGCAGGTAGCAACCCACTAATCACTCCAACAATAAAGCTAAACGCTATTGCAAACAATATCAACCACCAGCTAACATAAGCAACAATCCATTGCGTGCCAGTAACTGCTTTAACAATAACTTCAACGCTTTTGCTAATGCTTAAACCAATAACAACACCTATCAAGCCGCCAACAGCGCCTAGCAAGCCGCTTTCAGCTAGAAAGATTGTCAGTATGTGACTATCCTTTGCACCGATAGCTTTCATAACGCCAATCTCTTTCGTTCTTTCAAGAACTGCCATGTACATAGTGTTCATTATGCCAATGCCACCCACTAGCAAGCTGATAGCAGCAATGCCTACAAGCACTACTTGAACAATTGTTAGTATTGAGTTAAACACTTTTAACAAGTCTTTAGGCGTGGAGACTTGGAAAGTTTCACTACCCTCTTCTTCATCGCGAAACTTTCTCAATGTTTCACGAATCTTTTCAGCAACAATTTCAGGATCATAACCTTGCTTTACTGTTAATAACAACATGCTGTATTTTTCTTGCTCGTTAATAAGGTCTCGCAATGTTTGCAAGGGTATTATCACTGCTTCATCATCTAGCTTGTTGCCAACTCTCTCAACAATGCCTACAACAGTGAATGGCTTGTTGTTAATAAGTATTTTATCACCAACTTTTACCTTTCTTCTAAACAAGTTGTTAGCAACTTCAAAGCCTAGAACAGCTTTTGCTTTGTCACCTTCCTCTAGTTCTCGCCCTTTAGCTATTTCATAATTCTGACTTTTCCTAACAATCTCTTTCGTAGGGCCTGGATCCATACCCCACAACATTAATGACTTTTCCTCTCCTTTAAAGCTAACTAGGGCTGTTGTTACTAAAATACCTGCAACTTGGTCAACACCTTGAACGTGTTCAACTTTCTTCTTATCCTTAACAGTTATTGGTTTAGCGCTAATGCTTGCTAATACAGGGCTAGCCATGCCGCCGCTAGCACCCATTATTGTTATGATGTTACTCCCAGCTTCTTCAAACTGTTTTGTTATTGCTTGTTGCATGCCCTTGCCAAGGCTTATCAAGCTAACAACTGCTGCAATGCCTATGAAAATACCTATCATTGTCAGCCAGCTTCTCAGCTTTCTATGCTGCAAGTTCGTAATTGCTAATTCTAAAAAGTCAAACACTTGCATTTTTCAACCACCAAAACCCAAGCTTTTCAGTTATTTTTATCTTTTGGCTTTTCATTTGCTTTTCACTCTTTCTTACGCTTTAATCGCTTAGCAATCCAGAGCAATGCTAGAGCGATTACAACTATTGTTAAAACAACAATCCAAGTTTTAGACTTTTTAGCTAGAGGAATCTTTTGTTTAGGAATTGTTACTTTGAAAACTTTTTCATGCTTGTTGTTAAAAGCGTCATAAAACACTGTTGAAATCTCTAATTGAACATCTCTCTGTTTTTCAAAATCTTTGTCAAGCTCTAGTTTTAAGTCTAGAGTTTCATCATCGTCACTGTCAATGTTTCCTATGTAGAAATTGTTTGTAGGGTTTAACAATTCAGCGTTTAAAACATTAACACTGCACTGCAAAAACTTTACCTGTGCTAGTGAAGGATTGTTAAACGTTATCACAGCTGTTAAAACATTGTCTTTCAATGTTAAATCATCAACGTAAACCATTAGCTCTGGGTCATAACTCACAATGATTGTTGCGTAATCATTAAAACTGTGCTGGTTGCCATCCTCGTCATAAAAGCTTATAGTGAACGGTATTTTATAAACACCAACGTCTGCGTCATTGTCAACTATGAATTTAAAACTTAACTCTGCAAACTCTCCAGGTTTCAAGTCTTGCAAAACACGCTTTGTAGAGCTACCGATAAGTGCTATAGGCTTCTCCACTAACTGGCAATTACTGCCAGTGATGCCTGTCTGGCTGCAAACATACTCATTGTCAAGGCTTAATTGCAAGTTTATATCTTTTAACAAAGTATCTCCCTTGTTCGTGATTTTTAAAGTTAAAACTCCTTGCTCGCTAGGCTTTAATGTTTCAGGAACAGTTTTTTGCTCTGCAATCATTAATTCTGGAGCTCTAAGCTCAATGCTTATTGGCAGTTCTTCCTCAATCCAATAACCAGTGTTTTTGTCAGGTGTGTACTTTACTTTCAAGTAATTCGTTCCCAAAACAGCAGTTCTAGAAACTTTTAACTTGAAATGAAGAACTGCTTCTTGATGTTCTTGCAAAACACCAATGTCTTGCATTGACTTATCACTGTAAACCTTAAACACTGGTGTTTCAACAATGCTTAACGCAACACTAGGCGCTGGTTCATCGCCAGTGTTTTCAACGCTGATCCAGACATCTACAACACTGCCAGGCGTTGCAGGTAATGGCTCATACCTTTGAATGCTAACACTTAAAATTGCGCGGTCTAACGCTGTTGCAGTGCTTGGCTTAGCGTTTGACAATGTTATTAGCGCTAACAATGTTAGTACAAACGCTAATAAGCCATAAGCAAAAACATGTTTAAACCTTGATTGTTTAATGCTTAATTGTTCACTCATAAGTATCACCCCTCACTGTTTTTTATTTTAAATTTTTAATTTTAAATATCATTTTGCATTGCTTTGGATTTTCCCGTCTTTTAACTGTATAATCCTTGAAGCATACCTGGCTATGTGTTCTTCATGAGTGACAAGCACTATCGTAGTGCCTTGAAGGTTTAACTCTTTAAAAACCTCCATTACTTCACAGCCAGCTTTACTGTCAAGGTTTCCAGTTGGCTCGTCAGCAATAATCACGTCTGGATTATTAGCTAACGCTCTCGCGATTGCTACGCGTTGTTGTTGTCCACCACTAAGCTCTGCTGGCTTGTGATGCATTCTAGGCTCAAGCCCTAGGCGTGATAATAATTCTTTAGCTCTTTTAACCCTAACATCTTTAGGAACGCCTTGAAAAATCATTGGTAGTTGAACGTTTTCCAAAGCTGAAAGCGTTTGTATAAGGTTAAAACTTTGAAACACGAAGCCAATAGCTTTACCTCTAATCTCTGCTAACTCGCTCCTGGACAACGTGTTAATATTAACACCTTTCAACAAGATTTCTCCTCTTGTAGGCACATCTAAACAGCCTATCATGTTCAGCAAGGTTGTCTTGCCACTGCCGCTAGGACCCATGATTGCTATGAATTCGCCCTTGCTAACTTTTAAAGACACACCCCTAACTGCTTGCACGCTAACCTTTCCCATCTGATATGTTTTGTGAACGTTTCTCAACTCTATAATTGTTTTTGAACCCATTTTGTTTAACACTTTTAAAGTTTTAAAGTTTTGAAATCTCTCTAGCTAGTTTTGAAATCTTTTCTTTAATGATTGGAACGTTTTTCTTGCTAATCTTTTTTGAAATCGTGATTGTTAGTTTTGAAAACTCTGGAGTAAGGCTTTCTATTAATTGCTTTTTAGGCAGTATGATCGTTATGTTTTTATCAAAGTCTGGGTCTAGCATTGCGTGTATTGCTTTAACTCTGTCAATGATTTTTTCTTTCTCCTTTTCAATCTTTGCAAGCACTGCTCTGCCCTTACTTGTTATCGCGTAAACTTTTTTGCTCTTAGTTTTTTCTTTCTCTTTAATACTGATTAATCCTTGACTTTTTAGCTGTGCTAGTAACGGGTACAAGCTTCCAGGGCTTGGTTTTAAACCATAATTGGTTTGCAATTCTTTTGCAATGCTATAACCAGTGCTTGGTTTTTTTAATAATTGTTTCAGCACGAAAAATTTTAAATAACTCTTCATATCGGAACCGATATATCGGTTTAGATATATAAATG
>JAGGZX010000021.1 GCA_021161785.1 Candidatus Woesearchaeota archaeon
AATATAGGCAGGCAATGGGGTAAAATCAAGGGAAAGCCGAAAGGTCAGAACACTTATGAAATAGACATTCTCGCCATCAATGAAAAAAGCAAAGAAATCCTGGCTGTAGAATGCAAATGGAAAAACAAAGTTAACGCTGAAAAGATTGCTAAAGAACTTGTAGAAAAGTTAAGATGTGTTGATTGGCATAAAGACAAGAGAAAGGAGAGTCTTGCTATCTTCGCAAAAAGCTTTACCAAAAAAATAAAAAATTATAAAGGAAGAAAAGTTTACTGTTTTGATTTGAAAGCGATAGAAAGATTTTTTAAAACTAAAACATAAAACTATTCTAAAACAATAGAAGGGCTTCCCGGCAATGCTTGAACAGCTTTGTCACTACTTGATTGTTTTTCCTCAATAATACTGATTTTCAAGCCTGTCTTGTCTTTAATAAAGCTTGAGAGTTTTTTAACAATGCTAAACTCTTCACTGCTAGTTGAGAATTCCTTTTTGAAAAGCATTCTAGCAAGGTCTTGATTCTTGCAAAGCTTTTTGAAACCTTTAACTCCGAGTTCTGGGTTTAAACCTTTATTTTTAAAACTGTCAGCAAATTCTTTAGCGTTAAACTCAACGCTTAGATTATTCCATTGTTTGGATTTTAAAACGCTTATTAAAGCTTCGCGTTTTTCATCACTAGCAATAATAATTGTTGCTTTTGAAGCTTTCAAACCTTTCCTTTGCATTAAGCGTTTAACATTGTTAACGTCTTCTATCAACTTGTTGGCAAAGTTCCAAATCGTTAAGTCTTGTTCTTCACTCTTAGGCCATGACTGCAAACTTGCAAACCCTTTGCTTTTGTTGTACAAACTCCAGAATTCTTCTGACAGGTGCGGAGCAAAAGGGTTTAACAACAAGCTGAAACTAGTTAAAACTTGTTTAAAAACTTGTTCGTAAGGCTTTTTAAAACAATACTGTGTGAAAAACTTTGCAAAACTCGCAACTTCCAAAACCGCAGTTCTCAAGTCAAGGTTTTCTAAAGCTTTAGTAACGTTAAACACTGCTTGCTTGCAAAGCAAGCTTGCAAATTCGTCATAAATCGTTTTTTCAGTGTTGAAAGAATTGGTTGACACAACACTGAAAACAGCTTCATGCAAACCGCTTAAAACTTTAAACCAGTGTTCAACGTCCTTGTCATCCCAGTCCATGTCTCTTTCAATGTTAGCAGCTGCCAAGATTGTGAACCTTGCAGTGTCAGCGCCATACTTGTTAATAATCTCTCCAGGGTCAACAACGTTGCCCAAGCTCTTACTCATTTTCGCGCTTCTAAAAACAATTTTTGAACCGCAAACAACGCACTTGCCATCCTTAACCTTGTCTGGCGGCAAGAATGACTGGCACTTCTCGCAATAAGGCGCTGCTTTGTTAATCATTCCTTGAGGCACAAGCTTTTTGAAAGGCTCGTCAAAGTTTAAAAACCCAAGATCTCGTAAAACCTTGGTGAAAAACCTTGCGTAAATCAAGTGCATGGTTGCATGTTCAATACCACCAATGTAAATATCTACAGGCATCCAGTAATGAACTTTTTCCTTGTCAAAAGGTTTATTCATTTCTTTAGGACTGCAATATCTTAAGAAGTACCAAGAACTATCCACGAAAGTGTCCATGGTGTCTGTTTCACGCCTAGCATTACCACCGCAAACAGGGCATTTAACGTTTACAAAGCTTTCAACATTAGCTAAAGGGTTTCCAGGTTTTGAAAAGTCAACGTTTTCAGGAAGCTTTACAGGTAATTCTTGTTCAGGCACTGGCACTATGCCGCACTTGTCGCAATAAATAACAGGTATCGGAGTCCCCCAGTAGCGTTGCCTGGAAATCAACCAGTCTTTAAGCTTGTACTCAACTGCGAACCCTCCAAGGTTTAAGGTTTCCAACTTTTTAGTAATCTCTTCCTTGGCAGTGGTGCTGTCCAAACCGTTAAATTCTTGAGAGTTAATCAAAACACCTTCACCTTCAAACGCGTGCAACATTTTCTCAGGGTTTAACTCAAAATCATGAGGCTGGATAACAACTTTTATTGGCAAGCCATACTTCTTTGCAAATTCAAAATCGCGCTGATCGTGAGCTGGAACAGCCATGACTATGCCAGAGCCATACTCTGCTAGCACAAAGTTAGCTGCGTAGACTGGTATTTTTTCTTTCGTCAATGGGTGTTCAGCATACTTGTTTAGGAAGAATCCTTTCTTAACAACTTCTAAAGAAGTTCTCTCTTGAACGCTTTCAGAAAGCACTTCTTGTAAAAACTTTTCAAACTCTTTTTCTAAAGCTGTTCCTTTAACCCATTTTCTAGCTAGTTCATGCTCTGGCGCAATGACTAAAAAAGTAACTCCGAACAAAGTGTCAGGCCTGGTTGTGAAAACTTCTAAGTATTCATCACTGTCAACCATTTTAAACTTAATCCTAGTGCCAAAACTTTTGCCAATCCAGTTTTTCTGCATGACTTTTACGCGTTCAGGCCAGTCTAGGCTTTCAAGGCCTTGCAATAATTCTTCAGCATAACGCCTAATGTTTAAGAACCATTGTTCAAGCTCTATTTGCTGTACTGGCGTGTGGCAGCGCCAACACTTGCCGCCGATAACTTGCTCGTTAGCCAGAACTGTTTTGCAGTGAGGACACCAGTTAACAAAAGATTTCTTCCTGTAAGCAAGGCCTTTCTCAAGCATTTTTAGGAAGAAGTACTGGTTCCACTTGTAGTATTCTTCATCACAGCTTTGTATTTGCCTAGTCCAATCATAGCTTAAGCCTAAACGCTTCTGCTGTTGCTTTATAGTGTTAATGTTTTTCCAAGTCCATTCTTTCGGGTCAGCGCCGTGCATTATTGCAGCGTTTTCAGCTGGCAATCCGAAAGCATCATAACCCATGGGGTATAGCACGTTAAAACCTTGCATGCGTTTAAACCTTGCAATGCAATCACCGATCGTGTAATTCCTTAAATGACCAACGTGTAGTTTAGAACTAGGGTATGGGTACATTTCCAAGCAGTAATACTTTTGCTTTTTATCATCCTCAACTGTTTTGAAGACTTGTTGTTCTTCCCAAAGCTTTTGCCATTTAACTTCAATACCGTTCGGGTCGTAACTTTTTTGTTTTACATGTTCTTCACTTTTGTCTTGATTAACTTCTTGACGCGCCATGATTGTAGAGCTATTGCTTGGTTTTAAAAAATTTTTTATGTGTTAAAACGAAATTTTCTGAATTCTCTTTATTTACTACTAGAAGACTTGGTTTAACGCTTACTAGTTTGGGGCCTTATGAACAAGTAATGCTTCTCGTTACCTTCTAATTCTTTAACAATGCGCTGCGCTATTATTGTTTCAATCTCCAACGGCAGTTTTACGCGTTGCTTTAAATCTTCAAAGCTTTCAAACTGTTTTTCCTCTCTCTGCCTTATAATGTCCCACATGTAGCGCTTTCCAATGCCTGGGAGTAATTCCAAGCTGTGCATCCTAGTTGTTAAAGGACCTGCCTTGTTGAAAAACTCTACGAATTCCTTCTGCCTCTCGCGAACAATGTTTTTAATAGCGTGTTCAAGCTCAGCCCTAGCTGTTTGTGTTAGCTTGTCAATGGTTAAAACGTTTCCAATCCTTGAAATCTTGTCATTCTCCAACTGTGTTATGGAAACTTTTTCTTGCGGTTGTAGGAAAACATCTTTTTTAGGAATTAATTCTAACAACAAGAAGTTTTCAGTGGTTATTGCTTGAGCTATGGCTGTTTTCTTATGTAAAGGTCTTGAATCAAAAGGGTAACCGTTTGGTAAGAAGTCAAGAATTATTGCATAGCTATCACTAATCTTAGGCTTAAACCTTGCGAAGCGCTTGTCAAACCTTGAGCGCTTTCTAAAGCTTCTAGCTTCTGGACTGTGCTGCCTGTACATTTTAACCTTGAATTTTTAACTCGTGAACACTTTTCAATCAATCCTTGCTCAACGCTTACAACGCTATTCTCGCTCAATCCCATTTTTTGTTGTTTTTCAATTTTTATCATTCACAACTTCTTTGCTTTGTTAACGTTTTTCAATGCTCAACACTTTTTTAT
>JAGGZX010000096.1 GCA_021161785.1 Candidatus Woesearchaeota archaeon
AACATTTACCAATTTTAATCTTCAATTTTTTTGGCTTTTCTATTTTTATATTTTTTTATTTTTTGTAATTAGGTTTGGACAACTAATTCAGATGTTAAGTATTCATCAGCCACAGGCTTCACATTTTTTAATGGTTGGTTGTACAAGTTCTTGTAATTCTCAACCCCGATTTTTGACTTAGTGTAAGCATTGTAACTGAAAGGGCTTGAAATATGGTTCTTGCCAATCAAAGCGTTTAATAATTCGCCAATCATTGCTGAGCCTACAAGCATGTTAGAAGTCACTATGGAAGGGCTCTTCCTAGCAAGGTTACAGCTAGTTCTTAATAATTGCTGGTTCTTCCTAGCTCTTTCTTGAATCATGTCTTCTAAATGGATTTGCAAGCTTACAGGTTTTGAAAACTGGTTTTGCAAGCCATAAAAAACAGATACAACGCCAGTGAATGGCGAGCAATTACCATTCACGAACACGCAACCATTGTTTAATGCATACTCATCCAGCAATTTAATTGTTTCCAAGTTGTCAACACAGCCTAGTACAGCGTCATATTTTTGATTTTTAAACTCTTCCAAGCTAACGCCTTCTCCAAAGAAATCTCCTAAACCTTTAGAGAAAGCTTTAACAACTGGTTGCTTACCCTTAAGTTTTATCCTTGACAACTTCTCAGCAGCTACTAATGCTTTATTCTTTCCAATGCTGTCACCATACAATACCTGCCTGTTAAGATTAGAAACTTCTATAACGTCAAAGTCATAAATATGGATCTCTCTAAGGCCAGAGAGGTATGCAGCAATGCTTGAATAAGTGCCAGTGCCTCCAGCTCCAATAATGCCAATCTTAGCTCTTGAAACCTTTAACTTGTCTGTAAGTGATAATGCTTTGTCACTTAGTAAAACCCTGCTTGGAGAGTTCCAATTATAAGTTAAAACTCTGTCAAGGCCAACATCCCAATCTCCAACTTTTAAAACCTTCTTCCTAGCTTCTTCTAAAGCTAGTGCTGACAATACACCAACAGGCACTGGGCCTTGCAATTGCTTGTCAAACTTTAAAGCTTTTTTTAAATAATCCTCTAACAATTCTTTATTATTAATAACTGCTAACGCTCCAGCATAATTATTTGTAACTAACACTATGGGTTCTTTACTTAACAGCTGTTCTTTGCTTAAAAAATTGTTTAAAACATTAACATCTTGCAATGCTAAGATCACAACATCATTTTTTATTAACTCTTCCAAGGAAGGCTCTTCCTTCTTTACAGATATTTCAATTTCAGGAGCTATGCGTTTAAGCTCTTGTTGAAACACGCTTTCATGGCTTGTTATTTGCTCTTCACTTGCTGGTTTGCTTGAATCACTTGCCTCATAATGCTTTGGGATAAACCATAAATGATCATTCCTTGATAGGTCATAAATGTTAATCACTCCGAAACCTAGAGCTGCAGCTCCTGCCGAGAGATAATCTAATGCTAAGTCATCTGCAATGATTGCAATGCTAGAGTCATAAACCTTGCTTTGATCCCAGTTCTTGATCAATTCTTGCCTGTCAGTCCTCATCATATCACCCTTGCAAGTTCTTCATTATTATTTACAAACACTTTTGCCTTTAGAAATTCTAGTGCTATATCAGAATATGTATCCTGTAGGCAGTGTAACAGAAGTATCAACACACCTCTAGAATCGTTTATTAAAACTTCTGATATGTCAACACCAGTTTTTTGCTTTGACGCAGATCTCAGCTTTTGCTCGAGCAGTCTTGATTTTTTCTTGCTTTGTGATTGTTTCAAATTTTTCAATAACGACTTGTTTTTTGATCTATATTTCTCTAAACCTTGACTAATGGTTTTGGACAAGTGGTAAATCCTTCCTTCTAAAGCTTTGATATTGAAGTCTTGATATTTTAAATCCCTGCCTAAAGGTTTAACATCTTTAATCACTTCTGCAATGAGATGAGGCATGTCCAATGCTTGATCTTCGTCTTCATCAACTAATAGCTTTGTGTTTAAAAACTTGCCCTTGCTCGTGTAGATATGTGCTTTTACAAACGGCTTGTCAGCGTAATTGTTAATCACCAAGCTGTAAGCACTGCCACCTGCCTTGTTAAGACTTTGAACAGCTTTCGTTTTTAATACCAACCTAGTTGTTGGCATGTTGTTTAAAACCTCTCTCGCGTCTTTGTCTTCAATGTCTCTAACATTAAATTTTAAGTCATAACCAAGACCTGACTCTGTAATTATGGAAAGTCTTACCTCGTCATCCTTCTTTATGAAGTCAATGTCTGCATGACTACCAAGGTTTATGTCAAGACCTTCTTTCAAATAGTTTGAAAGACTGATTGGCGGGCTTATGATTCCAAAATAGGAATCATCTATTGATGAATGGAATGGTTGGAAAGATCCATGGCTGTGCCACCAACCAACAATCTTATACTTTTGAGCCAAGTCACGAGCTTTACGCATAAAGCTTAAACCTTCATCTCTCACGTCGCAATGGCTTTGACTAACAATCTGGCTAGGTATTAAGAACGCGTCTCTAATGTAATTTGCTGGATCTTCCTCATTCCTTGTTAGCAAGCCCATGCATTCATAATCAGTGTTTGTTATCTCTCTCAATATCAAGCTGTAAGCAATAATTTTTTCTAAAGCATGCTTGTTTATCACTGGTTTTTCAAGTCTTTCTTGGAACGCTTTTAATTCATTTCTTATTTTTTCATTTTTAACCATGGGTATCACTCCTTTTAATTTTTTTGCAATTTTTGATCTTAACAGTTTTTGTGTTAATAAACTCTTAAACCCCTCATTCTTGCAACCATCGCAGGTATTCGCATTTTTGCAGTTGCTTCAACAGTGAAATATCCATGAGCTTGTTGCAAGTTCTCAGTAAGTGTTTTCTCAGTCTCCATTAACAGTATTATGTACTCTAAACTTTTCTGGCTTACATTTTTCTCAGTAGCTAAGCGTCTAGCTTTTTTCTTTACAAAGTTATAAACATAGTTCTCATCTCCGAAGCAAAACCCGTAACTGTAAGCTGGATGGTTGTAATTCTCCCATCTTGTTGTGTAGATCTTCACGCTTGCTGTTGAAGGGCTTAAAATTTCATTATCCCTCCTGAACATGACTGGTAGCACTATAAATCCTGCAGGGTAAACATACACAGTGTTTGAAATCTTAACTCCGAACTCGTTAAACTTTTTTAACAATTGGAAAGAACCATTTTCTTCTCTAACTCCGAAACCGTCATAAAGCATTACGCCATTGTTTTGCAACTTGTCAATCAGTGATTGGAAACCCTTAGTAATGCCTGATATAACGCTCTTCAAACCAACATTCACTTGTAATTCTCTAACATTCTTGTAAAACTTTGCATAAAGCCTTGTTTTCACATTGTCAATAATTAATTCTAAGTTTAAACTTCTAGACCTCTGAACAGGACTCTTCTCTAACGAAAATATTTTCCCATTAAATATCAAGTAGTCTTTGTTTAAAAATTCCTGCTTCAATGCATTTATAAACTCTAAAACTGGATCACCATCCATGTCTGGGCAATTTCTTAACAATCCTGCTTTATAACCATCGCAAAGTATTTGCACAACCCTTCTAAACCTTTGATTATAAGAGTCTTTAGCAAACTCGTCATTGTCTAACAAGTTTTGATTCTTCAATTTTTCAAACTCTAAATCTATAACAGAGTAAATTCTGCAACCATAAACTTCTGACCCATACTTTATTTTCACGTCTAAGCCATTCATAGTTAATGTTTCAGGTTTTAAACTCACTTCATAAATAATGCCTTTATAAACCAGGAACGGGTTTTCTTCTTGCAAAAAAAGGGGTAATTGCATTAAGCCACCCCCTAATAAATGCTTAAACAACCTTAGTTATAAACTTCAAGCAAGGATTTCAAACCAGGTTTAAAGCTTAGGTTTCCAGCTGTAGGCCTAGCAGTCACTACCAGTCCTAAATGGTTATACTCCTCACCGTCCGGAGACATCACTTTTTTGAAATAAGGCTTAGCCTCCCATTCAGGCTTCACTATAGAACTCTCTGTGCCGTCAGGACTTGTCACAACTCTTTCCAAGCCGTTCTCGTCAATAACTGATATATGTAAATACATGTCTTGAACGCCTTGTGTTTTCTCAAGCTCTTGCTTTATCGCAGTTGCTAAGCGCTTATCATCGTCTGTAAAGCTAGGGTCTGGCTTCACACTATACTTTATAAGCTCTTCAATACTTGTTCCAGGTTCTTTCACAATTTTTTCAGTCACATCCCTTATCAAAGGTTTCTTCTCAATCTCTTGCTGCAAGTACACAACATATATTTCATCAGCCATTTTCACACCCCCTAAACGTTTTTATTTGTTTTTTATTTACATGTTAAAATCTGTAACATCAACTTGTGTTTTGTAATCTTGTAAGTAGTCATCAAGCAACTGTTTTAAATCTGAATCATGATACTGTAACGAATTCTGTATGATGTCAAAAGCAGATTCATTGTTAATAATCTCTGAAATCTTTTGAGAACCCTCTATGACTGCTTGGTATGCTTCTGAAACAAACATGCCAGTCTTGTTAATTGAATCATACAACAACTTTACAAGTCTTTGCTCTTGCCTAACCCTGATTAAAGACTTCATAGTGTTTTCCACTAACGCTTGCGCATGCTCTAACTTGTCTGTAGCAATCACTAAGTACTGCCTGTTAATCATGATGAGTTTAGATATCTTGTCAATAAGGTCTTTCGTTGTCCTGTAATCTTTTACGGATTCCCTCTTACGCATTAACTGCATGTTAACCTCTAGTAATAACAAGTCAAGACCTTTCAACTTGTCTTGATAAGAAAACCTCATATTAGGGCTTACATCTGGAGATTGAGCAAGGTTTAACAATCTTTTCTTAGCAATGCTTAAGTCTTCTTTGATCTTATCCATCTTTTGATGTATTGACATGTCTTGACTAATACTCTTTGTTAAGGTTTTTGAATACTTATCCAGTACCACCAAATCTTTCTCATCATTTTTTGAATACTCTCTCAACATCTTTCCAAGAGTTTTCAACTCTCTAGAATACATTGTTATCAAGCTGTCCAAAGTCTTTGCTTGTCCAATACCAGTAAGTTTTTTTATATAATTCTTTACTGAATAAAGCATGCCTAAGAATTTATTGCTATTAGACAATATTGAGTGCTTGATCTCTTCTTCCAATGCTTGAACTTTTTTAAACTTGTTAACAATCTGCTTTGTGCCTGTTGGAATGCTTAAAACAGTCGAGAAAGCATCTTTCTTTATAGCTTTAGTGTCAGAACTCTGCGTGTTCCTCAAGTCTTGAATCTGCTTTGTAACATTGTTTAACATTTCACCTATTGTTAGAAACTCTATCAATTTCTTCTCAGTTTTCCTCTCAGTATCCATTTGCAATTGCTGCACTAATCCTTGCTTGTTGCCAGTGCTAACTTTTTCAATGATTTTCTTCCTGTTTTGATCATAGTTTTCTCTAAGCTTTTTTATAAAGTCTTCACGATTTCTCACATTGCTAGCGTTTGAATCCTGTTTTAAGCTAAGCTCAAACTCGTCACGAGTAACTCTGAGATCTTGGTAATTATTACTAGTTTTTTCGTCAACAGGTTCTTGATTTAATGCTTGTTGGTCTTCATTATTTGTTGGGTCTTGACTTTGCCCTTCTCTTTCCAAGTTTAAAAATTCTTCATCCTCTTCTTGCATTGCAACAACCATTTTTAACACCTCCCAATCGCATTCAACATGTTTTACAATATGTTTTTTTGTAAACCAAGATTTTTCAACAACAGTTTTTTAATAAGCCTTGCCTTGTAAAACATGAAACGTTTTCGGTTTGCAATGGAATTTCTGGAAAAATTTAAAAGAAGTTTAACACTACTTGACTCTTAATTGATTTAGAATAGGTTTTAAAGCGTTAAAGCGGGGGTGCCGGAGTGGCCAAACGGGCTGGGCTTAGGACCCAGTGGTGTAGCACCTTCCAGGGTTCGAATCCCTGCCCCCGCATTTTTTGGCTTGAGTTTAAGGTTTGTTTAAAGGTGTGATTCATGGCTAAGGCTAAGAAGTCATTTGTAAAAATGCATGAACACCATGTTGTTAGGAAAAAGCTTGCGATTGCTTTGCTTGTTTTGTTGTTCGTGTTTGCAGCAGTGTTTATTATTGCTCTTAAAAACTTTGATAACAGTTCAGTTATCGGCTTGAACGTTGATATCCATTTAGAAAACTTGCTTGTGATGTTGTTGTCAGTGCTTGCAATGCTTAAAGTGTTGTTTGAAATGCACAAGCTTTAAACCTTTAAAAATTTTGGATTGTTAAACAACTGTGACGGAGGTGGTTTTCATGGAAGGATTGATTGTTAAGCCGTTGATAGGTGTTCAAAGCCAAGACCAAGCTATTGAAGAATTAGCTAGCAAAACATTTGATGTTATCATCATTGGAGGTGGAGCTGCAGGTCTTGGTGCTTTAATGTATGCTAGTCGTTACAAGCTTGAATCATTGCTTGTTTGTAAAGAAGTGGGAGGCGCAACCTTAGAAGCTGAGAAGATAGAGAACTATTTAGGTTTTAGAAGCATTTCTGGACGTGAATTGATTGAAAAGTTTAGAATGCATGCCACAGCTTTCGGCGGTAAAATCTTGGAAAACATAACCGTTGAAACCATTGATAGGGATAATGGTTTATTCCTTGTTAAAACCTCTGAAGGCAAGGTTTTAAAGTCAAAAACACTTATTGTTGCAACAGGCACTAGGCGTAGAAAGTTAAACGTTCCTGGAGAAGAACAACTCGCTGGTAAGGGTGTTAGCTACTGCGCAACTTGTGACGCTCCTTTTTACAAGGATAAAGTTGTTGCAATTGTCGGCGGCAGTGACGCTGCAATAACTGGCGCTGTTCAAGTTGCAGAATATGCGAAAAAGATTTACTTGCTAGTTAGAAGCAAGATCAGAGCTGAACCTGTAAACGTTGACGCTTTAAATGTGTTAGTGAATAATGGCAAGGTTGAAGTCTTGACAGGTGTTCAAGTTAAAGAAATTATTGGCTCTGAAAGCGTTGAAGCTGTAAAGCTTGACAATGATCAAGTGTTACAAGTTCAAGGCGTTTTTGTAGAAATCGGAGGCGTTCCTAACGTTGAACTTGTTAAAGGTTTAGGAGTTTCCATTGTTAACAATCACATCGCAGTTGATAAAGCTATGAAGACTAACATTCCAGGCTTGTTTGCAGCTGGCGATGTTACTGACAATGTTTTAAAACAAGACATCACAGCAGTTGCTGAGGGCGCTGTATCAGCTTTCTCAGCTTATCAATACTTGAAAGGCATTACTGGTTCACATTAAAAAGTTCGCATTAAAAAACAAGTTTTTAAAATAAAATATTTCAAGCTTGAAAAAATGTTTGTTAACAACTTATCACCAACTATTGTAAAGATCGGTTTTTTGCAAATTCGTTGGTATGGCTTGGTTTATGCTTTAGGATTTTTAATCACTTATCTTTATTTAAAAAAACATGAGCAAGAACTAGGTTTAAAGAACAAGCTAGAAATTTTCTTGCTTTACTTGTTTTTCGGGTTGTTAATAGGTGCTCGTGCAGGTCACTTGTTGTACAATATTCCTTACTACTCAAAGCATTTAACGCAAGTTTTCGCGTTTTGGCTTGGCGGCATGAGTTTTTACGGCGCTTTAGCAGGCGTTGTGATTGTAGGCTTATTGTTTTGCAAGAAGCACAACCTTGACTTTTTATTACTAGCTGACAAGTTGAGCATTATTGCAGCTTTGTTTCTAGGCTTTGGAAGGATTGCTAATTTTTTAAACAGTGAACTAGTAGGCTTACCTACAAGCAAGCCTTGGTGTGTTGTTTTTGTAAAGGTTGATAACCTTTGCAGGCACCCAGTCCAGATTTACGAAGCTTTAAAAAACTTTTTCATTTTTTCAACATTACTCGTTATTGATGGTTTAAAACTGAAAGGCAAGGTTAAACTAGCTAAAGGTGCGTTGTTTGCATTGTTTCTAACAATGTATGGTTTGTTGAGATTTTTAACAAACTTTTACAGAGATGAACCTTTACATTACGGTTTAAATACAGGCCAGTGGTTAGGTATTGCTCTCTTCATCATAGGCATTGCTTTTTGGGTGAAACTGCATGCTAGAGCTAAGAACAACTCTTGAAAAACTTGACAAAGCTTTAAAAGCTTTTGAAACAATAGTGATTGGTTGCGAGTGCAAAGCAGAGTATTACGGCAGAGCTAAATCATTTCTAGGCTTTGGAGCAAGGTTGTTGCTAATAAAATCAGACAGAACTGTTCTGCTACACCAACCAACAGGCGCTTTACCAACGAATTACATGAAAAACGCTATTATCAAAGCTTCAATTAAAGATGATTACTTGTTAATCCGTTGCGAAGACTTGAAAGCTAAAGAAAGATTAGATGTTTATATTGCAAAGGTTTACTTTTTCAATTCATACGCGTTGAAAGATAATGAGAAATTAAAACTCTCTGGCAACGAGCAAGAAATGAGTGATTACATACTAGAAAATCCAGAACTCATTGAAGAAGGATTTAAACCTTTAAGCAGGGAAGAACACACAAGGTATGGGTTTATAGATGTTTTTGGTTATGACAAGAACAATGTGTTAACAGTTATAGAATGCAAGCGTTACAAAGCAGGACTTGACGCTGTGCAACAATTAAGACGATATGTTGAAAAGATCAAATCAAGCAAAGGATTAACTAAAGTTAGAGGTATCTTAGCAGCTCCAGACATTACAGGTAATGCTTTAGTAATGCTTAAAGATTTTGGTTTTGAATTCAAAAAGATCAATCCTCCAAAGCGTTTAGACATAAGTCAAAACCAATCAAGGCTTGAACACTTCACAAGCAAAAACATGCAAGAAAAAGCATAATTAAAAAATAATTAAAATTAAGAGGTTTTAAACACTTGTGTAAGATCAACTCTTGACTCTGCTTGCTTAGCTCTCAAAGCAGCTCTTTCCTCTTCAGAAAGGTTTGAACCAGGCAAAACCTTAGTGTTTTCTTCTTGAAACTTTAGTTCTTGTTTTAACTCATTAACTTGTTTTTCAGACAGCCTATTATTAACTTCTTGACTTTGGTTAGCTTCCTGGTTTTTGCTTGTATTAACACCTAAAGGTTCTTCAAGAACTTCTTGCAAGATCTCATTATCAATGTCTTGAGATTGCATTAACTCGTTTAAAGGCTTGTCTTGCTTAACAATCTGGTTTGCAGTCATGGATTCAGGAGTTAAGCTAGTTCTTGATTGATCATCATTGCTTGCTTGTTGCATTGGTTGTGCTTGTTGGTTTGCAACTTGTTGAACTTGCTGATTGCTAACATTGCTTTGATTGCTAAGTCTTAACTGTTTTAACATTTCAGCTTTTTGCAAAGATTGCTCTGCAGCTTGTTTTTGCTGAGCAGTCACTTTTCTTGAAGAATTAATAATCTCCATTGCGCGTTTTATTGCTTCTTGCTCAGACAATACGAAACCAGTTGCTCTTAATGTTTTTGCAAGTTCTTTAACTTCTGGATCCATTAAGTCACCTCCATTCAATATACAAAAATGTATACTGTTTTAGGATTTTTATGCTTTCTCTTGTTTCATTGTTTAAAAACTAGTATATAAAGGTTTCTATTTCAGATTGAACCTTGCTTTTTCATAAACCTAAATAGATCCCATACTCCTAAAATTTATAAATAAAAAGCCTTGCCGCTTGCTCATGATTGAAAAAGTAAGAGAAATTGTTAAAAAAGAATGTGACGAATGGAACTGGAAATTTCACATCTTGCCTGTTGTTAAAAATGCAAGATTATTAGCTCAAAAGCTTAACGCTGATCAAGAACTTGTAGAACTAGGTGCTTTGCTCCATGATATTGGAAGAATAAAGTTTGGGCCTGAGAATCATGAAATAACAGGCATTCCTGAAGCTGAAAAGATTTTAAAATCTTTAGGCTATAGTGAAGAAGTGATTAAAGAAGTGAAACACTGTGTTGAATCTCACAGGGGAACTAGTGATATAAAACCAAAAACAATAGTAGCTAAAATTGTTGCGAATGCTGATGCAATGGCACATTTTGACACAATGCTAGCTTTACTGCAAATTGCGTTAATAAGGGAAAATAATAATCTTGAAAGAGCAGTTAACTGGGTTTATAACAAAATTGAAAGGGATTGGAATAAAAAATTAACACTTCCAGAAGCAAAACAAGTCATGAAAGAAAAATATGAAGCAATTAAATTATTGCTTGATTCAATAAAAGCATATATGTGAAATCATGACGCAAATAAAGCTTGGAAAATACAAGCACTACAAAGGCAAATTTTACGAAGTGATTGGCATTGCAAGGCATAGTGAAACATTGCAAGAATTTGTTGTGTACAAAGCATTGTATGAAGATAAAAACTTTGGCAAGAACGCTTTATGGGTGCAGCCAAAAACATGTTTTTACAAGAAGTATTAGTGAATAACAAAAAAGTTCCAAGATTTAAATATGTGGGAGAATAGTTTAACAAATGTGCATTAATTAAGGTTTTGCTTGAGAGAACGCAAATCTTTTTATATAAACACTAACCCACCTTTTAACATGCTGCGATCGCCCATAGTTAGCGTTCTCGGACATGTAGATCATGGTAAGAGTTCTTTGCTAGACGCTATTAGGGGTTCTTGCATTGTGCGAGAAGAAGCTGGCGCTATCACGCAAGCTATTGGAGCTAGCATTGTGCCAGCTAGTGTTATAAAACAGCGTTGCGAAGCTTTGCTTAAACAGTTAAAAGCTGAGCTTGTGATTCCAGGATTGTTGTTTATTGACACTCCAGGCCATGCTGCTTTCACTAGCCTTAGAAAGCGCGGTGGCAGTATCGCTGATTTAGCAATCTTGGTTGTTGACGTGAATGAAGGTTTTAAACCTCAAACTGTTGAAGCTTTAGAAATTTTGAAAGCTTTCAAAACACCTTTCATAATAGCTGCTAACAAGATTGACTTAGTACCTGGGTTTGTTGTGAAAGACAAGCACAGCGTTTTAAACAATATTGAATTACAGCAAGAACATGTAAAGCAAGAACTTTACGCTAGGATTTACAACTTGTCTTCAGAGTTGTACAAAACTGTAAACCTTGACGCAGAGCTTTTCCACAAGGCAAGTTTTGAAAAACAAGTAGCTATAATACCTGTGAGTGCTAAGCTCGGATTGGGGATTTCAGAATTGTTAGCAGTGCTCGCTGGCTTGGCTCAAAGGTTTTTAAAGCATAATCTAGAACTACACCCTGACAAGCCTGCTAAAGGCGTTGTTATGGAGTTGAAAGAAGCTAAAGGTTTAGGAACTGTTATTGACGTTATCTTGTATGACGGCGTGTTGAGAGTTAATGACAACGTCGTGCTTTTAGGCAAGGATAACACTTTTGCAACAAGGGTTCGGGCTTTACTACAACCAGCTCCTTTGCAAGACATTCGCAGCAAGAAAGCAAGGTTTATGAGGGTTAAACAAGTAACTGCAGCTACTGGTGTTCGTATAGCAGCTCAAGACTTAGAAAACGTTGTTCCAGGAACACCTTTCTTTGGAGTTTCAAAACTTGATGCTGAAACAATTGAAGGTTTAAAAACTGAATTGAAAAACGCGTTGCAAGACATTGTTTTCTCAAAGGAAAGCAAGGGCGTTATTGTTAAAGCTGACGCTCTTGGCAGCTTGGAAGCTGTTACTAAAATGTTTCAAGAACACGGCATTCCTATAAAAACTGCTGACGTTGGAGACATTTCAAAAAAAGATGTTGTTGAAGCTGACAGTGTTGCAGAGCAAGAACCATTGCTAGGAGCTATTATTGGTTTTAATGTTAAAAACGCTTCGCCAATACAGCCTAAAAAAGCAGTGATCATCACTAGCAACATTATTTATGAATTGTTACAAAAGTATGAAGAATGGAGGTCTCAAAAACAGGTTGAAATCCAGCAAGAACAGCTCAAACAATTGCCAACGATTTGTAAGTTGAGAATCCTGCCAGGCTATGTTTTCAGGCAGAGCAACCCAGCAATCGTGGGTGTTGAAATCTTAGCTGGAAAGCTAAAACAAGGAGTCAGGTTGTTTAAAAAAGACAAGCCTTTAACAAGTGTTAAGAGCATTGAAGTTGAAGGTCAAACAATTAGTGAAGCTTTAGAAAATCAGAAAGTTGCTATAAGCATGCCTTCAATAACTATTGGTAGGCAAGTGAGAGAAGGAGACATTCTTTACAGTTACATAACAGAGGAAGAGTTTAAACGTTTCAAAGCTTTAAAACACTTAGTGTCTGAAAGCGAGATTCTTGTCTTGAAAGAAATTGCTGAATTGATGCGTGTTAAAAACCCTGTCTGGGGTTTATAGCAATGGTTGAGAAATTTTTGAACAGTAAAGACAAGAACAAGGTTTTCCAAGTTTTAAAAAGAGATTACGGCTTAAACATTCAAGTTTGCAAGTCATTGTTCAATGAATCAGCGTTCATGCTTAGCAACAAGTTGAAGCTTTACATGTTTTCAAACGCTAAACACCTTGACTCATTACTAAGCATTAAAGGTTTTAAAATCAAGATTAACAGCATAGGCTTGTATTTTGCTTCTTTAAGCTTTAACAATGACGCGCAACGCAAACATTTTATTGGCAAACTTAACATTTCCAAAATTAATGATTTCAACCTTAGGCCAAGCATTGAAGGCTCATCCATTATTGCAAGGTTTGCTTCAAAAAACATTGTAATGTTGAGCTCTGAACAAGCAATGCAGTGGATGCAAGGCTTGGACATTGTTTTAACAAAGCAACAAGCAGAGTTAATAACTTGTAAACACCCTTTATTATTGTTTAAGAATCATGCTTTAGGCTCTGGCATTTTTGTTAGAAAGCAAGAAACATTTAAAATTTTAAACCATGTGCCGAAGCACAGAAGAGTTTTACAACAAAGGTTTCTAAACAATTTTTTCAATGTTAAATTTTTAACACTTTCTTAAACAATTTCAACCTTAACAAGTCTTGAATTTTTTCAATCTTGAAATCTACAAAGTCATAACTTCTTGCATCAAACCAAGACTGCACAGTCCAAACAGTTGTGAATCCCAAGTTTTTAGAATTTTTTAAATCCCTAACAGGATCATTACCAATAATCACTAACTCTTCAGGGTTTAAGTTTAAACTTTCACATAAAGCTTTAAAAACCTTGACTGAAGGCTTGTTAACGCCAACATCGTCAGACATTATTATAACATCAAAAAACGTTTTCAAACCAAGCTTTGCAATGCGTTTCTGCTTGAAAATTTTCTTGCCGTCAGAATCAGTTACTAAACCTGTTTTTAAATCAGAATTTTTAAAAAC
Source organism: Candidatus Woesearchaeota archaeon (assembly GCA_021161785.1). Classification (GTDB taxonomy): domain Archaea; phylum Nanobdellota; class Nanobdellia; order Woesearchaeales; family JAGGZC01; genus JAGGZX01. The sequence goes on from JAGGZX010000096.1 coordinate 13,337, forward strand.
GTTTAAAACATGCAAAGCTTTTGGAAAGCATTTTATGTGCTTGTTCACTAACTGCCAATACTTAAACTCCCAGACTTCAGGATCTTCTTCAATGTTTAATTCTTTAAACACTTTTGAAAACCATAAAGCTCTAGAGTTATGCCTTGGCTTTGAAGGCTTTCCAATGCTTCCAGAAAGTTTTAAACGCCAATAATTAAACCTGTGCAAGAATTGGAAAGCATTCACTTTGTGGTTTTCATGCATTTCCAAGCTTATAAACGCTTCAGTCTTAGAAGTTGCAAGCATGAAATCTGTTAACGTGTCATCAAAGTCAAACACAACACCTTTCAACATTTTCAATTAGCAATTACAATTTCACAATTTTTAAAACTTTTTAAAGACTTGAAAGCACTTCTTCTATGGGTGGTTTTTTACTAGTCTTAGGCTTTGATCTTTGCTCTAAATCAACGCCAAGCTCTTTCAAAGATTTTAAGTGTAACTGGATTAGCTGATCCACGATTGTTACTAGCCTAACAAGCTCTGCCTTCTCTTTAATCAAGCAATCCAAAGCTCCCTTGTGAAATCCAATCCTTTCTTCTTTAGAAATGTTTACCTCTCCAGCACCAGTTTTTTTAACTGTTTTAACGTTTTTAGAATTCTTCTTTGTTTTAGCCATTTAAAACAACCTCCTTTTATTTTTTATATTTTTAATTGTTATTTTTTAATTGTTTAATTTTGCGCTTCTAATTACTCCTCTGTAAAGTCTTCAACACTGTACTTAAACTCTGACTCTGAACTTATCAAACCCTTGTTTAACATGTAATGCTTTGTGAACAAGTAAAATATTAACCCCAAGCTCTTCTTACCTTTATTATTGCAAGGAATGCACAAGTCAATAAAGTTTGGCTGATTGTTAGTGTCGCACAAAGCCACTACTGGAATACCTACTTTAGAAGCGTCTCTAACAGCATTCCTGTCAGGCCAAGGATCTGTGACTAGTAAAACTTTTGCCTCTGTAAATGTTTTCAAGCTAGGGTTTGTAAGCATGCCTGCAGGATACCTGCCAGTGAAAACTCTTATGCCTGTTAGTTCTCCACACTTTCTCACAGGCTTCCAACTGTTTTCTCTTCTAGAACAAATCACTATGTCTTCAGGCTCGTATTGTGACAAGAAATTAATCATTAGTTTTAAACGCTGATCAATAGCTTCAATGTTGAAAACGCTTAAGCCGTCAGGCCTTACCTTGTATATAAAATCTTCCATAAACTTTGTTTTAAACTTTGTTCCAATGTGAACGCCTGATTTTAAATACTCTTCAGCAGGTATTAGCAATGTTTTCTGCTTTGCAAGTGCTTGCTCTTTCTCATACAATTGCTGATGCTTCTTATGCTTTGCATGCTTTGCCATTGTTCAAGGGTTTAATGATTAGGTTTAAAAAAGTTTTGTTTTACATATGGACAATTATTATTTACCTTGCTAGTTTTTTCAAAAACTTTTTTAAATAGTTTAAAGCAACGCTTGGTAATGGCTCGTGGTAAGAGACGGTCTTGGAAGCTTAAACGCTTAAAAACAAGAACGCAAAACGATTTGCAAGCATTGCAACAAAGTCAAAGCTTTAATGATCAAGAAAAAAAGGGTTGGTATGACAAGCATTACAAACTGTTATTGCTCGTACCATTTTTAATACTGTTAGGGAGTGTTCTAATACTCTTACATCACAAGTCAACAACTGGCAGTTTTTTAGAACTAGGCATCCAACTCAAAGGGGGTTCAAGCTTAATTGTTAAACCTTTACAAGACACTTCAATAACTGCTTTAAAGCTAGAAACTGATTTGCAAAAAGCGTTTCCAGATCAAGACTTTATTGTTAGAAAGCTTTCAAAAACCACTGGTTCAGAGCTTTCAGTGGAGACAACAGCTATAAATTCAGACTTGGACAAGGTTAAACAATTCTTGACTAGTAAAGGTTTTAAAATCTTGTCTTCAAACACTATTAGCCCTTCCTTAGGCACTGGTTTTGCAAAGCAAGCAGTGAAGGCAGTGATTATTGCTTTCTTGCTAATGGCTATTGTTGTTTTTTTCTATTTCCGAGTGTTAGTGCCAAGCCTAGCAGTTGTTCTAGCAGCTTTTTCAGACATTGTTACAACGCTTGCATTAACAACGATTTTTGACATTAAAATAAACACTGCAAGCGTTGCAGCTGTGTTAATGCTTATCGGTTACTCTGTAGACACTGACATATTGTTAAGCACTAGGATTTTGAAAGAGAAGCATTTAAGCGTTAACAAGCGCATATTAACAGCTTTAAAAACAGGCTTGACAATGAGTTTCACAACCATAGCTGCAGTTATTATTGCTTTGATAGCAACAACTTCGCCAGTTATTAAAGACGTTATGAGTGTTTTGCTAATAGGCTTGATTGTTGACTTGATCAACACTTGGATTCAAAACGCTGGAATTTTAAAATGGTATGCAGAATCAAAGAAGGTTAGAGGTTAAACAATGGCTCGCGTTCCAAAGATTTTCAAAAACGTGAGGGTTATTATTTTAATGATTGCAATACTGTTAGGGCTTGCAGCTTTAAAGCCTAACCCTTTCAATAAAGGTTTAATCATAAACGCTGTTGTTCCAGACAGCCCTGCTTTTAAAGCTGGCTTGAGAAATCCAGAGCCAAACACTGCTCCAATGTCTAGAGAGCGCATATTAGAAGTTAACAGTGTTAGCGTTAACACTGTTGAAGATTTTAACAAGATTGTTCAAGAACTACCTGTAAACGCAACTCTAACGTTAAAAACAAACAAGAACGTTTACTTCATAACCTTAGAGCCAAAGTTTGAAGTCATAACTCTTAACGAGACAGAGCTTGTTAATGTTACAGAACAAGTTTTTAATGCTTCAACTAACAAGACAGTGAATGTTTCTAAACAAGTGTTGCGTAACAAAACTGTTAAGAAGATTGTTGGAAAAGCAGATATTGGTTTAAAGCTTAGTAAAGCTCCAAAGTCAAACTTGCGCTTAGGACTAGACCTTGTTGGCGGCACAAGGGTTTTATTAACACCTGAAGGTAACGCTACTAGAGAGCAAATCCAAATGGCTGTTAACAACATTCAACAACGATTAAATGTTTACGGGTTGAGCGATATCATTGTTTTATCAATAAGTGACGAGAAAGGAAACCCTGCTGTAAGAATTGAAGTTCCAGGCGCTACTGAAGAAGAAGTCAAGCAACTCGTTTCTAAGCAAGGAAAGTTTGAAGCAAAAATTGGTAATGAAACAGTGTTTATAGGCGGTAGAGACATAACTTATGTTTGCATGTCTCCAGATTGTAGTGGTTTAGACATGTTCAGGCCTTGCACAACAACTGGTAACGGCTATGTGTGTTACTTCAGATTTCAAGTTGAACTAACACCTGAAGCTGCTAAGAGGCATGCGCAAATCACGAAAAACTTAGCAGTTGTTACAAAGCAGGGAGAGCAATTCCTAAACAAGACTTTAGACTTATACCTTGATGACAAGCTTGTAGATTCACTACTCATAGGAGCAGAGCTCAGAGGAAACCCTGTTACAAGCATTGTGATTCGTGGCTCTGGCACTGGAGCTACAAGGCAGGAAGCTATTCAAAACACGTTAAAAAACATGAAGGAATTGCAAACATTGTTAAAAACAGGTAGCTTGCCAATAAAGCTTAACATTGCAGAAATTGCGTCTATAAGCCCTGTGCTTGGATCAGAATTCTTGAAAAACGCTGTAATGGTAGGGTTTTTAGCAATGATAGCAGTAATCATAGTGGTTGTTGCTAGGTATAAAAAACTAAAAGTTGCTATACCCATGATTATCACAATGCTTTCAGAAGTGTTCTTGATTTTAAGCTTTGCAGCACTTATTAATTGGCGCTTAGACCTAGCATCTATTGCTGGAATATTAATAGCTGTAGGCACAGGTGTTGATGATCAAATCGTTATCACTGATGAAGTTTTAAGCAAAGGACTCGTAAGAGCTAGAACTTGGAAGGAACGCATTAAAAAAGCGTTTTTCATAATCTTTGGCAGTTATCTAACAACAGTAGCTGCGATGATACCTTTATGGAGTGCTGGCGCAGCATTGCTGAGAGGTTTCGCACTCACAACAATTATTGGCGTGAGCATTGGAGTGTTTATCACTAGACCTGCATTTGCAGCTATTGCAGAACAATTATTCGCAAAACATTTAGAGTCTTAAAACTTGTTAAAACAAGACTTTGAATGTTTCAAAGTTTTTAATTCTTTCAAACTCAAGGCTTTCGCAAGGACTTACAACAATGTTTTTAACAAGAGCAAACCTTGGCCCTTGCTTGCAAGCATTAATAAAAGCTTTAAGATCTTCATGTTCGCCTTTAGCAATGATTAAAACATGTCCATCGTCAAGGTTTTTTACAAAGCCTTTAACATTTAAACTCATAGCTGTTTGCTTTACAAAAAACCTGTAACCAACGCCTTGAACAAGTCCTTTAACAATGATTTTAACGCACTCCATTTTTTTATTGCTTTTCATTCACAATGTTTTCATGCAATGTTTTCTTTTCAAGCAATGGAACAACCTTATCAGCTATGAGTGACAAGTTAACAACATCTTCTTCATTGTATTGTAACAATAATTTCAAGCTTTGCTTGCTTTTAAAAATTTTGTAGTTATGCCACAAGCTCACAGCGTCAAATCCTTGCATGTTAGCAACTGGTTCAGGCCTAGCAATGCCTAAAGATTTCTCAACAGTTTTTAAACCATTGTTAAGGTTTAGCTTTGAACAAACAAATCTTAAATCAATGTGAGGTTTTCTAATTATCAAACCCTTTCTTTGCAGTATTGGTATGTCAAAGCTAGAGCCGTTAAACGTTATTAAAATTTTTGAATGATCAACAAAGCGTTGCAAAGCTTTAAAGTCAAGGTTTAAACCTTTCACAAACTGGGCAAAGCCTAAAGCTTCACTATAAACACCTATAACTGTAACATCATTGCGAAATCCAGATGTTTCAATATCTAAAAACAATGCTTGATCTTTAAAAAAGCTGTACAAGCGCCAATGTTCATGCTTTGGCAGTTTTAAAGCAAAAAATTCTGAATCATAATCATAAAGCTTCTTCCTAAACAGTTTTAAAGCTTTGTCAAAAGCTTGCTTTCTAGATTGAGAAATGCCTTTAACACTGCTTGCTTGTAAAAACGCGTCCCAATGCTTTAACCCTTGCTTCCAAAGCTTTATTTCAGAAAACCTGCCAATCCTGTCAAGCATTAAGAACGTTCTCTCAATCATGAACATGCATTTTTTAATGTTGCAAAATTTTTTAAAAATTACGCGTTAATGACCAATGCGTCCAGTGTGCTTGCAGTGTGCTTAGTAAAAAAATTTTTAATCAAGACCAAAGTATAAACGCCTATTGTTTTTACCTTTATTCTCAAGCTTTAACAACTTTATACTCCTAACTTCTGAAGTGTTGTTTACATGAGTGCCGCCGTCTGCTTGAACATCAACTCCAGGTATTTCTACAATGCGCAAGGTTTCAATGCTTGGAGGTAACTTGTTAGCAAGCTTTACAACGCCAGGAATTTTTAAAGCTTCCATCCTTGGCAGATAATAAATTTTTAAATCTAAACCTGCACCAACGATTTTATTTGCTTCTTGAACCACTTCTTCAAACAATGCTCTGTCAAAAACTTCAGTGTTGAAATCAACCCTGCTCTTGTCAACGCCTAACTGGTTGCCAGTTATTAAAGCTCCAGCCTTTTTATTAATCAAAGCTGCAATGATATGGCTTGCAGTGTGCATGCGCATTAATTTGTAACGCCTATCCCAATCAATAACACAAGTCACAATGCTCTGCTTTAATGATTCTAAATCATTGATCAAGCCTAAACTTTCAGGATCTAGAACATGCAACACAATGCCGGAACGCTTAACAACATTAACAACTCTTAATGCTTGACTGTTCAGATTTATAAATCCTAAATCGCAAGGCTGTCCACCTCCCGTAGGGTAAAAAATTGTTTTGTCCAAGACAAGCGCTGGACTTGTATCAAAGCTTGTAATGTCTAAAACCTTTGCTTTTAACTCTTTCAAATAACTATCTTTCAAAAACACTAACTCTGTACTGTTTAACACTGGATTTAAGCTGGAATTGTCAGTATTGCTAACATGTTTGTTTTGCATGTTTGAAACTTCCACCAAAATCTCACCCCCCGCACTAGTGATTTTGCTCTGAAACTTTCGTTACAATTTTGAAACATTGCTTTGCTTAAAAAATTTTTTGACTAGTGCATTCAAAAACTTTAAAAAACATGTTGCAAATTCAAAACTAAAAATAATTCAAAAACAATTTTAAAACAAAAAATGAAGCGTTCAAAACATTCCAAAACAATAATTGTAATATCCGCCCACAGCGATGATCACGTCATTGGAGCAGGAGCTACAATGGCAAAGTATGCAAGGCAAGGTTTTAAAGTTTTAACAATCATTATTTCTCTAGGAGAGTTAAGCCATCCATGGCTCAAGCAAGAACACATTGCTAAACAACGCGTTAAAGAAGCAGTCAAAGCTAACAAGATTCTTGGTTGCGAAAAACCAATATTCTTCAACATTCCAGAAGTAAAGTTTAAAACATTGCTTGACAATCAAAACATTGAAAAGCTTGTCAAGATTTTTAACAAGCACAAGCCAGACATGGTGTTCACGCACACTCCTGACGATCCACACATTGGGCATAAAATAACACTGCAAGCAGTTTTTAAAGCTTTACAATCAAGCAGTATTGGAAAAGATGTTAAGCCAATGGTTTTAGGGTTTGATGTTTGGACATTGTTCAAGTTTAAACAAGCATCTAAACCTAGGATTTACATTGATGTTTCAGACACTTTTGCTGTTAAAATGAAAGCTTTAAAAGTTTTTGAAACGCAAAAGATAAGCATTATAAACTTGTTTTTAAGCATTTATTTAAAAGCATTGATTGGTGGTTTTAAAATCAAGAAGCGTTTTGCAGAAGTGTTTTACAAGCTTTAAATGTGTTTAATTAGTTATTAGGTGGTGTTATGAAGTTACTCATAGTTTCAGACAACTACCCGCCAAGATGGGATGGCATTGCAAAGTTTTTAACAGAACTCGTTCCTAGGGTGAAACATTTTGAAGTAACGCTTGCAGTTCCTGATTTTTCAAGTTTTGGCAAGACGCCAGACCTGGGTGTGAAAACAGTTTTCTTCCCAGTGATGAATAAATACTTTGGAGACTTTCCACCAGCAAGGCTTAGTAGGGATTCATTTAAAAAGATTAAGGGTTTAGTTAAAACTTCAGACCTAGTCTTTGTTAACAGCTCTGGAAGCCTGGGCTTGATGACAGTGCTTTCTTTAAAAAAGAATGAAAAACCATTAATCGCTTATACGCACACAATTGAATGGGAATTAGTGCCTAAAGCTATGCAATTCCCAATTCAAGGATTAGCATCACTCCTAACATTGAAATATGCTAAATGGTTTTACAATCATTTTAACTTGCTATTAGTGCCTTCTCAACAGCATGCTGACTTGCTGCAATGGTATGGGTTTAAACCTAGAAAGATAGTGTTACGCTTAGGTGTTGATAAAGACGTTTTCAAGCCAGCTAAGGATAAATACTTGGCAAAGAAGCATTTAGGCTTGGAAGATTACTACTTAATAGGCTATCATGGCAGGATTGGGTTTGAAAAAGACTTGTTAACACTGCTCAGAGCTTTTTTAAGGTTTAAACAACACAACAAGCAGTCAAGGCTTGTGATCATTGGAGACGGTGTTAAATCTATAAAGAAGAAGCTTATAGAGAAAAAAGCTATTGTCACTGGGTTCTTACAAGACCCTGTGCCTTGGCTTCAAGCTTTAGATGTTTACGTAATGCCAAGCTTGGTGGACACTACTTGTTTAAGCTTGTTGGAAGCAATGGCTTGCGGCTTGCCTTGCATCTCAACCAATGTTGGTTATGTTAGTGAATACTTTAAACACAACGTGAACGGTTTATTGTTTAACAAGAGGGATGAATACCAGTTATACAAACTCTTAACAAAGCTTTATAAAAATCCAGAGCTGAGAAATCGGTTAGCAAGCAATGCTAGAAGCGTTGTAAACACGTATTCATGGCAAAACACTGCTAAAAATTTTGAAAGCATTGCTTTGCAAATAACTGAAAATTTTAGGAAGAAACATTAACAAGCAGTGATTACAAACACTTTGTGTAAATAAGTGTTGCATAGAAAAATTTTTATATGCCTTTTTTAGCATTTCATTGCATGTGCTTAGCAGTTCCCGGGCTTGTTGTAAGTGTTGAGAATTCTAAAGCTGTTGTTAGTTATGGTTCAAAAACAGTTATTGCTGACTGCTCTCTCATGCCTTGCAAGAAAGGTGATTTTGTAATCATTGCTAATGGTTTTGTCATGCAAATTATTCCTAAACAGCAAGCTATTAAAACTCTTGAATTGTTAAGACAAGAGCAGGGCAGTTAGCATGGAATTGCAACACATTAATTTAAAACTTGAAGACGTGTTATACTTAGTTACTTGTCCAGACTACTTGTTCATTGCTGATGAAAAGCTTAAAGGTATTTACAAACTTGCAAGCCCTTCAAGCGCAATGCAACGTTTAAAACAAGAAATGCTTAACTGGGCTTTAAAAAGTTCTAAAAGTTTGTCAAATGCTCAGAGTTTAGAGTTTAAGACAAGTGTCCAAGATTTTAAAAAACAGTTTCCAAACTTGTGGCTTGACTTGAAACGTTTCGGTTTGGAAGGCCTTGTTTATAAAGGCTTAACCCAGTATTTTGAAACTTGTGACGAGCACAGTCATAACGTTTCATTAAGAGATGCTTGCTTGCAAGATTTAAATGCTATGAAGCACGCTATGAAAAAGCCTTTCAGGTTTAGAGATTTTTTATTGTATGTCGTGTTGCAATGCTCTGTAAAACTTGGCGAGCTAGAAGCTTATAAAAGGCCTGAAGGCTTACTGCCTGAACGCGTTCACGACGTTTTAAAAATCAAGCTCTACACACCTTTCGGTGTTAAGAAAGTGAAAGCGAAAAACGCTTTCAATGCAGATTTAAACAATGGGTTTTTAACAGTGCATGGCATGCGTCAAGGGTATTGGTGGATTGTTAGGTCTTTAAACCCTGAGAATGATTATGACAAGCAAGTTATTGAAGACTTGAAAAAACTGCCAGAATTGTTTTCTGAAGTGAAAAGCATTGGTTTAAAACACAATTCAAGAGTTCTAAAAGGCTATGATTAAAGAATTCTGCTCATGCCTGAATCACTTCACTGGCAGTATTGCAGCTCCTAAAATGCTAGCGTCATCTCCCAACGTGTTTTTAACTACTAAGGTTTTCAAGCTTTTCATAGTGTATTTTCGCATCCTAGCGTTTACTTCTTTAAAAAACGGTAAATTACTAATGCCTCCGCCAACAATTATGAACTCTGGGTTTAACAAGTTAGCAAGGTTTGAAAACGCAACACTCATTAATTCAATGGTTTCATCAATGACTTCTCCAGCTACAACGTCTCGTTTTTTAGCTTTCCAAATCTTTAAAGGGTCTGGGCTTGGAATGCTACCCCCTGCTTCTATGTAACGCCTAGTAATGCTAGGCCCGCTTATGTATGCTTCTAAACAACCCTTCTTGCCGCAAGAACAAAGACGGCCTCTAGGCACTATAACTGTGTGTCCAAACTCTCCAGCAATGCCTTGAAACCCTTTGTATAATTCTTGATTTATAATAATGCCTAAACCAACACCTGTGCCTATGATCACTCCTAACAAGTTTTTAGATTTTTTGAAACTTCCAAGCTTTGCCTCTGCAAATGCAAAGCAGTTTGCATCGTTTTCAATGAAAACTTTCTTTTTAAAATTTGTTTTAACCCATTGTTGCAAGTTAAAATCTTCTATTGCTTTAACGTTAGGGCTTGAAACCACTTTGTTATTAATCTCATAACCAGGTATTGATATAGATATTGCTTGGCTTTTCTTGACATTTGTTTCAAGCATCAAGTTTTTCAACTCTTTCAAGAATTCTTTCCTGTGCAAACCCCTTGTTATTGTTCTGTTCTTGTCAAGAATTTTAACTTTGTAACTATGGCTTGTTCTTGTGACTTCTGCAAGCATTGCTTCTGTCTTTGTACCCCCGATGTCTATTGCTAAAATTTTTGCCAAAACAACCCCCCGTTCTAGTTTTTAATGTTTTAAAGC
>JAGGZX010000010.1 GCA_021161785.1 Candidatus Woesearchaeota archaeon
AAACTAATCTCGCATTATTAACCCTTCTCTCATTTATTTTAGTTATAGGACTGCTTTTATTTCTTATTCCAATAATTGTACTAGCAGATTGTGATTCATTACATGAAGGTTTTAATAGAATTGTAATTAAACTAGATGTAGAGTCAAATCCTATAGAATTGTGGCATTTTGAATGCTCTGATACTGAGGAGGTTTCTGAAGGGTGTGATGTTCACCTAATAGCGGAACGGAGCTGGTTGGGTGTTGATGCGCATGCGACAGGGTATTTTGCTCCGAATACGCTGATAAATCACTCTAATAGTTTCTCTCTCTCTGACTTTAACTTTGCTTGTGTAGGTGGTGACTGCAATGTAGATCTTATAGAGGAGATTGAGGAAACGAATTGGAAAAATGACGTAAAGAATAACTGTAACGAGGACGATTGTGATCATCCTTGTTGTGGTTTAGCGGCTGAGGGACCCCAATACAGACCGAAAGGGGACTTATTTTGCGGCCCTAATAAGTTATGGTATATTTGTGACGAAGATTATACTGTAGACTTTTCTTCTTTTTTAGCAATATGTGATGGATCAACAAGGACTTGGGGTTTTGAAGAAACTGCTTGTGATGACGAAGAGGACAATGACTTTGACGGATTGACTGATTGTGAGGATCCAGATTGTGAAGGGCAAATAGGGCCGAATGGCAGATTATGTCACGCCGGAGGAGAAGTTCTTCATGAACTCTCTTGTTCAAATGGGGTTGATGAAGATGGTGATGGCGCTACTGATTGTGAAGACCCTGACTGTTATAATAACTCTTATTGCGCTGACACTTCTGCTTATAGTTGTGAAGGTGCTGACACAGAGTTTGACCCTGAAAATTATAATGGTCCTGGAGATTGGCTTGGTTTTGGTGATTGGAACGACTTGTTTGGAGGTTGGAATTGGGATTCTGAAGCGAACCCTTGCTGTGGGGACGATGTTCCTAGAGGAGTTCCAAATGGAGATTTTGAAGAAGGAACAAATTATTGGGAATGGGAGGACTCCCAACTTCACGTTGAGGTTGGAGGATCATTTGCTGGAGGTCATCCCCACACAATTGAAGTAACACCTACTGCACCGATGAACGCATGTGGCGGTTTGGGTTGTGAGTTAACATCTGCCTTTTTTGAGATAATGCCTGGAGAAACGTATACTGCTACTTTTGAAGCGAGAAGTGAATCAGAATTACAATGTCCTAATTTTAATATTAAGCTCCAATTCTATGATGAAAATGAAAATAAGATAATAGAAGTTTTGGGCGATCACCCAGGGGATAGTTATCATGGAATGCCAGATGGATTATACACCTGCCACGATTTTTTATGGCACACATATAGCGTAACAGCTACAGCCCCATCTAATGCGCGCTACGCGAGAGTAGTGTTAGTAACCTTTTTATCCGGATCTTCACTCTCTGGCTGGTATGATCATGTCCATATTTTTGATTCTAATGGTGTTGAACCATTACAACCTTTAACTCCAGGTCAAGGTGACTACGGTTTCATTTCCAGTGATAATCAAGCTTTATGCAATTATGTTGATGATTCTTGGAGCTGGTTTTACGCTTATCAAAATAACTTTAAAATTTTTAATTTCTCAGAAATTGGCGTTGATGTTGCTAGTAATGGCGCTGAATGGTTTGTTTGTAATGCTTCTGGTCGTGGTTGGTTGCGTGGCGAGCATTTAGGTGATTTAGAGGTTTTGCCTGGCATTCCTAACACTCCCGAAATGCAGGGTTGTTTGAATTTGAGTGGTTGTTGTGTTGATGTTGATAATGATGGCACGCCAGAATGCATTAATTTTATACAAGCTAATAATCAACCTGCAAATTTTGGTGCTGGGGATTGTGATTATATTTTTAATGACTACTCATTCAGTAGTAGTGATATTTGTAATTGTATTGGCGGTTCTGATGACACTTGCAGACGAATATTCCCGGGTGTTAACGATATTGAGTCTTTGAAAGCTTGCTTGATTGATCGCGGAGTTGATTTTTATTGTTTCGGCACGCCTAGTGGTGGCGCTCAAGGAGGTGAAGAACAATTACCGTTGTCTCAATGTCAAGGATTAAACGTTGTTAGTTGTTTGGAAGGGCTTGCACAGTTTTCTTGTTCTGATGTTAACGGCGTTGTTTGTGATGAAGGAGAAGTTTGCACTGGATTCAACTTCTCTGATGCTAACCATGATAATTGTTGTTTAGATGGTCTGTGCATAACACCCCCATCTAATAATGAGGAATGCAATGATTCAGGATTCAATGTTTGTGCTCAGGGACAGTTTTGTGACGGCCCTTATTATAACATGACTGAAGGAGGGTATTGTTGTTTCGGTCAGTGCGTGGAAATTCCAAACATTGTGCCAGAATCTAATAAGATTATATGTTTTAAAAACGATGGTAAAGATGCTTTTGCAGAATGCTGTCCTAGCACTGGTAGCGTAGATGAAACCTGCCATAATTACAATCCTGGAAACTTGGATAGGTTAGTATTTCCTCAAGGAACTAGTTTTTACTCTTTAAAGAGTTGGGACTATGTTCAAGACGGAACACTAGTTTCTGGATTATTAAAGATTTCAACCGATAATGAAGATGAATACGTAGTCATAACAACACCTCATGAGATTTCACACTTCAATAGCATCGCTTTTAGCTTTGCAGCTGCTGATGAGGATTTGTCAAACTTTAAGGTTAGTTTGGGGTTGAAGAGTGGGGACTCTGTGGATTGGTATAGTCTTTCTTCAACGCTTGCGGATTTCTCAACAACTGGCTTGGCTAGTGACAGATGGCACAGAATTATAATACCTTTAACAAGCTCTAGTTTTAACGGATTGCCTGAAAGCGGAGTTTTGAACCATTTCAAAATAGTGTACATTGGACCTCACAATGGCTTCACAGCACTTATTGATAACTTAGAATTAATACCTAACACACCTTCAGACTTTGTTAGTTATGAGCGTTTCTGCACTGGTCGTAACTGGGTTAGCGATTACGATAATTCAAGCTTTGGTAAGTTTGCTTGTGACGCTGTTGCTGGTTTTGGTTGGACTGGTCATTATTGTTGCGGCGATGACACTACTGTTAACGCTGGCGAGAAAGAGTTTTTTAATGATTCTCTTGCTGGTTGTTGGGGTGGTGTTTTTGTTCCTGAGAATGTTCTTGTGGGTTATGCTTTGAATGATGCTTCTCTAAATGATGTTTTGTTCTTTGACAACCAGTTCTGGGTTTGCGACCCTGAAAGTTCCAAGAGCAATGTTTACCCTTACAATGTCAATGTTTGGTTTGACAATGACAATTCTGGCGGGCGTTTAATTCCTAACGGTGTTGGCAGTAATAATTTTGTTCCTGCTTTCACTGTTAAGGGTAGGTGGTTTTGTTCTTTTGACGGTGTTTGGAAGCCTTTAACTGACTTTCCTGGTTATAGGGCTTTGGTTGCTTACATGTTGAACTTGTCTTTGAGTAATTCTGGTGATAATTTCACTCTTTATTGTGATGATGAGGGTTTTGCTTTGAACGAGTTGCCTGAGGGTTTTGAGGGTTTGTTTAATAGTAGTGTTTGCGTTGCGAGTTTTAAGAATAACAATAAGCACAGGCTTGTTATTGGCGGCGTTGTTGGTAATGTTTCTAAGTTTATAGAAGCTGTTAATTCTTATTTTGAAGGTGTTGGCGTGCCTTTGGATGCTTGTAGCGACGCTCCTAAGCTTTTCCAGCCTGATAGTTTTTTCTATGTTTGCGATGCTAGTGGTGATTCTGACACGAATGTTTCTTTGCTGTTTAACCGTTACACTGGCGTTGTAGTGTTGAATTATTATGCTAATCAGGGCGTGCAAGGCTTTTTAAGTGGTTTTAGGGCTTTTGTTAAGAAGGCTTGGGATGACTTAGTGAGCTATGTTAGTGATTTGTTTGGTAGCGGGTCTTATAGTCACCCTACTGTTGGTATTCCTGTTTCTGATGCGCGTTTTGACAAGGTTTTCATTGCTAAGCATCCTGGCAAGGTTGCTCGTGTTGTTTTGGAAAACGTTGATGGTAGTTATGTCTTACTTGGAGAGTTTGTAGGTTTTCCTAGGGAGGATGTTGAAGCATTAGCTAACATTATGGGGTCCTCTTTTGTAGAGTGGCAGGATATTGCTGGGTTTTATCATTATTATATCAATCGTTCTTCTTCCGAGCCTTTTGATGATTTTTGGAATTTTGCTACTGGTAGTTTGAGGATTTCTTAGAATTCTGTTTTAAACCATTTCTGCAATTCTTTCGGAACGTTTAAAACTTTCAAGATTGCCAGAGCATCTAACAATCCCCAAGCATAAGCTTCTAGCTCTAAAGCTTTCAAGATTTCATTCTTGTTTTTGAAAAACTCTGCATCATCACAATAAGCTCTCGCAAGGTTTAACACTTCTAAAAGTTTTTCATTTTTTTCTTTCAAGCTAACGTTTTCAAGAACTGTTTTCAATGCTTGCAAGTATTTTTCAAAATCTTTCAAGTCTTGAACATGTTTTTCAAAGCTTTCAATCATTTTTATCATTAACAATTTTCAAGTGTAGCTCTCTTAATTGTTCCTCACTAACACTTGAAGGGCTGCCATCCATAGGGCTTTGCGCTGCCTTGTTCTTTGGAAAAGCAATCACTTCTCTAATATCGTTAAAGCCTAAAAGCAAAGCAACAGTCCTGTCAAGGCCCAAAGCAATACCTCCATGCGGCGGAGCTCCATACTTGAAAGCTTCCATTAAGAATCCGAACTTTTCAACAGCTTCACTTTCTGACAAGCCAATGATTTTCAAAACATGTTTCAACAGTTCAGGATTTGTAAGTCTAACGCTGCCACTGCCAAGCTCCCAACCATTAAGCACTAAGTCATAACTCCTGCTCACAACCCTTCCAGGGTCTTCGTTTAAAAACTTTTCAAAACCAGGCTTTATACCTGTAAACGGGTGGTGCTCTGAATCCCACTTGTTGTTCTCATCGTCCCATGCAAACAAGGGAAAGTCAACAACCCAGACAAAGTTTAACTCTTCCTTATTGTAAAGGTTTAACATTTCTCCAAGCTTGTTCCTCAAAGCTGCTAACACCTGGTTAACCCTTGACTCAACACCTGCTTGGAACAATATTACCTTAACGTTTGAAGGCATTGCTTCCAACAATTCCTTCTCCACAGGTTTTAAAAACTTGGCAATGCCGCTTGTTAAAGCATTGTTTTCAACTTTAACCCATGCCAAGCCAGGGCTTTTCAAGTGTTGAGCAATGCTTGTTAACTCGTCAATCTGCTTTCTTGAAAGCTCTACATGCACTGGTAAAGCTTTAACAATCTCCGCCCTGGAAAAGATTTCAAAGTCAGAGTTTTTAACAATGCTTGTGACATCCACAAGTTGCAATCCAAACCTTAAGTCTGGCTTGTCAGTGCCATACTTGTCCATTGCTTCTGCATAGGTAATCCTAGGGAAAGGCGTTTTAACATCAATTCCGAAGCATTCCTTGATAGCTTGTTTTAAAAACGTTTCAACAACTTTGAAAACATCTTCTTCACTAACAAAACTCATTTCCAAGTCAATCTGAGTGAATTCTGGCTGCCTGTCAGCTCTCAAGTCTTCATCTCTCAAACACTTAGCAATTTGGAAATACCTGTCAAAACCAGCAATCATGAGTATTTGCTTGTACAATTGAGGGCTTTGCGGTAAAGCATAAAACTTTCCAGGGTGCAACCTGCTAGGAACTATGTAATCCCGAGCGCCTTCAGGCGTGTGTCTTATCAGTAAAGGCGTTTCGATTTCTACAAAGCCTAAACTTGCCAAGGCTTTACGAACAGCTAATGTAAATTCATGACGCTTGATAATATTCCTTTGCATTGAAAACCTTCTCAAGTCTAAATACCTATACTTCAACCTTGCATTCTCTCCAACTTTTGCATGTTCATCAACAACTATGGGTGTTGGCTCTGCCTTGTTGAGAACTTCAAGCTTGTCAGCAAGCACTTCTATAAAACCTGTTGACAATTTCTCATTAACAGTTCCTTCAGGACGAAGCCTTACAACACCTTCCACCATAACAACCCATTCGTTGCGAAGCTTTACTGCTTGCTCGTAAACTTGCTTGTTATGCTTGGGTTCAAAAACTATCTGTGTCAACCCGTAACGGTCTCGCAAGTCTATAAAAATTATACCTCCATGATCCCTTCTAGAGTGAACCCATCCGCAAAGCTTTACTTTCAAACCAACATGTTTCTTGTTTAGCTCTCCACACGTGTGAGTCCTCATGCTTGTTGCAAAACCTGTTTCCATGAGCATTGTTAATGTTAAAGTGTTTTTAAAGCTTTTTAGAAGCTTTTGTTAATTTCATTTCTTATTCTTCAGGTTTCTTAAAGATTTATAAAAATCGTATCATAAAAGATACATATGTATCAAAAAAGAAACAAAATGATAAAGCTTTACCCAACCAATTTTAAAACAAGCTATTAGCAAGGCACTATCTTAGAAAAATTTTTATTATAAATTACCAAAACTTTCAGAAATAGTTTTAGATTTTAAATGTCTAGATCAGCAACTTCTTTAGCATGTTCTTCAATAAAGCTGCGCCTAGCGTTTACATCGCCACCCATAAGTATTGTGAAAATTTGATCTGCCAAGCTAGCATCTTCAATCGTTACTAGCTTTAACATTCTAGTTTTCGGATTCATGGTTGTTTGCCACAAGTCTTCAGGATTCATCTCTCCCAAGCCTTTATAGCGTTGCACTACAACGTTTTCTCCAAGCTTTTTAACTAGCAAGTCTTTCTCAGCATCGTTTTGTGCGTAAAAACGTTTAGCACCTTTCTTTACCATGTACAATGGAGGCATTGCTATGAACAACTTTCCATGCTCAATGATTGGGCGCATGTAACGGTAAAAAAATGTTAACAACAACGTTGTTATGTGAGCACCGTCAACGTCACTGTCAGTCATTACTATGATCTTTCCATAGCGTAATTTGTTAATGTTAAACTCTTCTCCAACGCCTGTGCCTAGGGCTGTTATTATGTTTGTTATCTCCGCGTTATTGAAAACCTTGCTAGGGTGTGATTTTTCCACGTTCAAAATTTTTCCTTTCAACGGCAAGACTGCTTGAGTGTTTCTGTCACGAGCTTGTTTTGCACTGCCACCAGCTGACTCGCCTTCAACAATGAATAATTCAGTGTTTTTGTTATCCTTGCTTGAGCAATCAGCTAGCTTGCCTGGCAAGTTACTTGTTTCTAAAAAGCTTTTACGCCTAACGAGTTCTCTAGCCTTCCTAGCTGCTTCTCTAGCTTGAGCTGCTTGTAACGCTTTGTTAACAATAACTTTTGCAACGTTAGGGTTTTGATCAAGCAAGAGTGTTAACTCTTTAAAAACCGTTGTTTCAACAATGCCTTTAACTTCTGAATTCCCAAGCTTTGTCTTGGTCTGGCCTTCAAACTGCGGGTTTGGAATTTTTAACGATAACACTGCTGTCAAGCCTTCCCTAACATCAGTGCTTGAAAGGCTTAGTTTTTTCTTACCATTCTTTGCTTTAACATTTTTTTCTAAGTAATTGTTAAACACTCTCGTTAAAGCTGCTTTCAAGCCTGACAAGTGAGTGCCTCCTTCGTGAGTGTTAATGTTGTTCACAAAGCTGTGAATGTTTTCTTCAAAGCTTGTCGTGTATTGCAATGCGAGTTCTAATTCAATATCACCAATTTTTTTGTAAATGTACAAGGGTTCGTGCAGTGCTTGTTTTGACTTGTTTAAATGCTTGACAAAGCCTACGATGCCGTCTTTGTATTGGAAAACGTCTCGCTTTCCAGTGTTTTCGTCATAAAAAATGATTGTTAAACCCTTGTTCAAAAACGCTAACTCTTGCAATCGCAAGCTTATAAACGTGGGTGAAAACGTTGTTGTTTCAAAAATTTCAGGGTCTGGCTTGAAGCAAACCTTTGTACCTGTTTCTCGGGTTTCTCCAAGGATTGTTAGACTATTCACTGGCTTGCCGCGTTCAAACCTTTGCTGGTAGACCTTGCCGTTACGCTTTACAGTCACTACAAGCCATTCTGAAAGCGCGTTCACAACGCTAACACCTACACCGTGCAAGCCGCCGCTAACCTTGTATGCTTTCTTGTCAAACTTGCCGCCAGCATGTAGTTTTGTCATAACGATTTCAACACCTGGCTTTTTCAATTCTGGATGTTCATCCACTGGGATGCCTCTGCCATTGTCTTCAACGCAGCAAGAGCCGTCTTTAAGCAGTGAAACCTTTATTGTTGTGCAGAAACCTGCCATTGCTTCATCTATAGCGTTGTCAACTACTTCTTGCACTAAGTGGTGAAGCCCTGTTTGAGAAGTGCTTCCAATGTACATTCCTGGACGCTTCCTAACAGCTTGTAAGCCTTCAAGAACTGTGATGTGTTTAGACTTGTAATCTTGTTGTTGGCGTTCTTGATTGTTTACTCCTTGCTTTTCAAGTTTTTCTTCCATAAGTTTTAGGAGTTAACAGTATTTA
>JAGGZX010000045.1 GCA_021161785.1 Candidatus Woesearchaeota archaeon
ATTAATACCTCCACTCCATATTTTTCAGAGAGTTGGTTAGATAAATTAGATATTGCTTCCTCAATTCCTCCTTTCCTTGGCAAGTAGGTGGGTGTTAGTATTAACAATTTCATCTTATCCACCTTTCCCACCATTTTATAAATAAAAATAATCTGATCTTATATAAATTATAGAGCTTATTATTTTTTGTGAATGCTCTGTCCTTATAAAATCTTGCTAATTCATAAAGGTTTAACTCTTTTAAGATTTTAATGCCTTTTTCTAAAACAGGTTTGTATTCTTGTTTTAAGATCCACTTGTCTAATGGCGGTTCAAACCCTTTTTTCCCTCTGCTTAAAATTTTTTTAGGCAGGATGTCTCTAACTATTTCTCTCATCAATTTTTTTGTTTTAAAAAAATCAACTTTCCATTCAATAGGGATGTTTTGACTGAATTCTGCAAACCTATAATCTAAAAACGGGCTTCTAACTTCTAAAGCATTAGCCATGGAAGCCCTGTCAATTTTGAGTAAAAAGTTATCTGCCAATGTCCTAAACAATAAATCAAAAATCCTGATTGATTCTGACAGGTTGTTGTTTGTTTTGTTTAAGCAGTATCTTAGCTTCTCTTCCATCCATTCTTTGCTTAGCTTAGAGATAGCAAAATCCCCGTTAAACAAGTTGGAATAAAACTTTTCACAATCTTCAAGTAAAGAAGTTTTGATACCTTCTTTAATTAAAAAAAGAGTGCTATTCTTTGCAAGTAAATTTGTGTTAAGAATTTTAAATAATACTTTTCTGAAAGTTTTAGGCATTTTTTTAAAGTATTCTATCCTCCTACTGACTAAGTGGAATCTATAACCACCAAATATTTCATCACCACCATCCCCTGTTAATACAACAGTAACAAATTTTTTAGCGATTTTAGAAACTTTGTAAGTTGGAAATCCAGAAGAATCGCTAAATGGTTCGTCGTAAACCCAAGAATATTTATTAATTAACGCTTTGAAATCTCTCTCTTTAAAATAGTAGTGGTGGTGTATGGTTTTAAATTGATTAACAACTGTTTTGATATGTTTTGTTTCATCATATGTTCCTTCAAAACCAATAGAAAATGTGTGTAGCTTGCTTAAGTCAGTAAAGTCTTTCATTACTCCAACAACAGTAGAGCTGTCCAAACCGCCACTTAAAAAAGCACCTATGGGCACATCACTCCTCATCCGTATTTTAACAGCGTTTTTTAGTAAGCGCTTACCTTTCTCAACTAATTTTTGCTTATCATAAACTGGGTTATACTTAGGTATTCGCCAATAGTGCCATTTTCTGAGTCGTTTGTTATTTAAATTAAGAACTAAATTCTGGCTTGGTTCTAACTTGAAAGTGTTTTTGTAAATTGTGTGCGGTGAGGGTATAAATCCTAAGCCAAAGTATAACTTGATAGCATTGAGGTTTATGTTGTGTTTGGTGTTTATCTTCTTAACAGATAATAATCCTTTCAACTCGGAAGAGAAGATGAATTCTTGCCCTTTGAAGTAATAATATAGTGGTTTCTGGCCTAGACGGTCTCTAGAGCAGAATAGTGTGCTTTTCTTTTTATCAAAAATGCAAAAAGCCCACATTCCATTGAAATGTTTAACACAATTGAAACCTAATTTGGAGTAAAGCTTTAGAATAACCTCTGTATCTGTCTTGGTTTCTGTCTTTAAGTTAAATTTGTTTTTTAACTCTAAATAATTATAAACTTCTCCATTGTACACTATGATCAAGTCTGCATTTCTCAGTTTTTTATCTTCATAAATCACTTTGTCTTTTTTTGTATTATACCCTAATGGTTGATGCCCTCTTGAAGATAAATCTAGTATTGATAAACGAGTATGCCCCAAGCCAATAGAGTATGTCTTTGTTGTATATGTAAAGAAACCTTCTCCATCTGGGCCGCGATGATGTATGGCTTTATTCATTGAGGAGAGTTCTCTAGACATCACTTTCTTAGAAAACCTTACAATACCATTTATCCCGCACATTTGCAAGCTTTGATAATTGTTTGAGGGCGTTGGTTATTCAGAGTTTTAGCAACCATGCCTTGTTTTCTTTAAACCAAGTTACAAACCGTTTTAAACCTTCCTCAATGCTAACTTTTGGTGCGTAGCTGAGCAATTTTTTAGATTTTGTCAAGTCAGCCCAGGTTTTCTCTATATCCCCTGGTTGTAGTGGCAGATAGTTTTTAATAGCTTTCTTACCAGTGTATGCCTCTATTAATCTTATAACTTCTTCTAATTCTATTGGATTTCCATTTCCCAAGTTGAAAATTTCATATTTAAAATTTTTCTCAATTGCAGAGAGCACGCCAGTAATAACATCCGAGACATATGTAAAATCCCTGGCCATTCTTCCATAGTTGTATACATCAATAGGTTTTCTTGTTAGAATGTTCTTTGTGAACTTCCAAATAGCCATGTCTGGCCTTCCAAACTCTCCGTAAACAGTGAAGAACCTTAACCCAACAGCGTTGATCCCGTATAGGTGGTGATACACGTTTGCTATTAATTCATTATGGCGTTTTGTAGCAGCATATAAAGAGATTGGCTTGTCAACCTTGTGGTGTTCTTTAAAAGGGATTTTTCTACTACCACCATAGACAGATGAAGAAGAGGCATATACAACTTTATCAATGTTTAAATGTCTTGCAAGTTCAAAAATGTTTAAAGTTCCAAGGTCATTATTTTGTATGTAAACCCAAGGGTTTTTTATAGAATGTCTAACACCTGCTTGGGCTCCTAAGTGAACTATCAAGTCTAAGTCTTTATTTCTTAATTTTTTTAGCAGAGCATTCCAGTTAGAGAAATCTAAATAAAGAAAAGTGTAGTTAGCATAAGATTTTAAAATATTGTTACGCTTTTCTTTTAAGCGAGGATTGTAATAATTGTTTAAATTATCAACACCTATAACTCGGACTTCTTTATAGTTTTCTAAGATTGTTTTCGCAAGATGGAAGCCTATGAATCCAGCGCTTCCAGTGATTAAGATGTTAGAGTATTCCATTATTTCCCAACACCAAGATATTTGAAACCCAATGCTCTTAACTTAGGTTCATCTAAAATATTCCTACCGTCAAACACTATTTTATTGCTTATAAGCTCAGATATTTTACTCCAGTCTAAATCAGTAAATTTCGCATCATCAGTTGTTATGATGACTCCGTCAGCATTAACAACACATTCGTAAGGGTCGTCTAAAATTTCTATGTTGTGATCGTTAATGTATTTCTGTAACAAATTAGCCCTGGCATTCGGAACAAAATCATACGCCTTAATCTTTGAACCTTGTGATAGTAATAAATCTATCATGGCTATGCCTCTGCTTTCTCTCAAGTCGTCTGTTTTCGGCTTGAATGCTAGGCCAAAAATTGCGAAAGTCTTTCCTTCTAGACTAGGATATTCTTGTTTAATCTTGTTAAAAAACCATTTCACTTGAGATTCGTTTACAGAGTCAATTGCAGAGATCAGTTTCGGCTCTAAACCAGTGGCTTCAAACTGTTTTATCAATGACTTCACATCCTTGGGTAAGCAAGAACCGCCATAACCTAATCCCGCGTTTAAAAATGAGTATCCAATCCTGGGGTCTGCTCCAATACCTTTACTTAAAGTTTTAATATCAATGTTGTGGTGCTCGGCAAACCTTGCTAATTCATTTATAAAAGAGATTTTCATAGCTAAAAAAGTGTTTGAAGCATATTTTATCAACTCAGCAGTTTCCCAATTAGTAAGTATGAAAGGGGTGTTTTTATTTACAAAGTATTCATAAATTTTGAAAAGATTGTTTAGATATTGTTTGGAATTATTGTCAAAACCAATTACGATCCTAGAAGGGTTGAAGAAGTCATGAATTGCTAATCCCTCCCTCAAAAACTCTGGATTGAAAAAAACAGCAACATTATTGTCTCGGAGCATGCTATAAACCTTTCTAGTAGTTCCGACAGGAACCGTGGATTTTACAATCACTAGTTTGTGATTTCCAGTTAGATAAGGCTTCATAGTGTTTACGGCAGACATTAAAAAATCTAGGTTTGTAGAGCCGTCTTGCCGTGGTGGCGTGCCTACACAAAGAAAGATCGCGTCTGAATTTTTAATGACAGAGTAATCAGTTGTGAAAGAAAGGTTGTTGTTTAAATGTTTGCTTAATAATTGTTCCAAACCTTCTTCTGTTAAGGGGGTTTGGCCCTGGTTTAATTTATCCACTTTTTCTTTTATGATATCAATGCCTACAACATCAAAGCCAAACTCTGCCAAGCCTAAAGCTTGAGTTAAGCCAACATATCCAACACCAATAACAGATATTTTCATAAACCACCTCTAAGCCAGCGTAATGAGTTGTGAATGGACAATTTTTGGATTTAAAAATTCTTCGCTTCAACACCATTCAAGAGTGGGGAATAACCACCTAAACTTGTTGCTATTTCTTCTTTTCATTTAATTTAAAATTTTTAAATGAGATTTTCCTAACCAAAGTCGTGATCTCAAACTCTATCTTCTCTATTTTCAGATATAGGTTATAAACGAGTAAGAATAAGAAACCAATGCTAAGATAAACAACTACATCAACTCCTCGCGAAAGGCCTAACCAACGCGCTGGAATGAAAGTCATTGCTGGAAACACGACAACAATTAATAAAAGCAACCATATTAAAACCCATAGCAGATACTCTCCTAAACCCATCTTTAAGTTTTTAAACTTAAGAGTAATCTTAACTAGCAATACCAGTATAAAAAGCAAAGCCAAGACTTGAAACAAAGATAGCATTGTCTCACTCCATCAACCTTTTAAGTATTAACTTTCCTAGTATTTTAAAACCGTCCCAAACGCTTTGACCTTTTCTCAAGTATATTGCTTTTATTGGTATCTCTGCTTTTTTAAGTTTTTTCCTAGCCACTTCTGCTATTATTTCACTGCTAACTTCCATGCGGTTTGTTTTTATGCTTATGGTTTGAGCTGCTTTTCTTGAAAACGCTCTCATGCCGCTTTGACTGTCACTCGTCTTAGCGCCGAATAACAAATAAGTTATTATGTTTAAACCTATATTGCCAATCTTCTTGCTTAAAGGCATCCCTTTAAGGTACTCCTTGTTTAAAAACCTGCTGCCTATAACAACATCTGCTCTTCCTTGAATTATGGGTTTTATCAACCTCTCAACATCTTCTGGCTTGTGCTGTAAGTCAGCATCAAAGGTTACGATAATGTCTGCTCCCAAGTCTAAAGCTGCTTTAATACCAGTTCCCAAAGCTGCTCCTAAGCCTCTGTTAATGAT
Source organism: Candidatus Woesearchaeota archaeon (assembly GCA_021161785.1). Classification (GTDB taxonomy): domain Archaea; phylum Nanobdellota; class Nanobdellia; order Woesearchaeales; family JAGGZC01; genus JAGGZX01. The sequence continues at coordinate 5,284 of JAGGZX010000045.1, forward strand.
GTGTTTCAAAACAATAACGTCTTCTCTTTCAGCAATGCTGGGCGTGTTATCAACGCTTCCGTCATCAACTACTATTATGTTTCTCCAACCATGCTTTTTTAAGCTTTTAATCACTTGCTTAATCGTTGCTTCTTCGTTAAAAGCTGGTATCACTATCCAAACGTTTTTTTCCGCCATGGTTATCAGGGGTTATTCTATATTGTTTTTAAACAATTGTTTGCAGGTAAATTGTTATGCTTGACCAGTACAACACGACAAACACTATTATTGCGAAAAGCGCGAAACTGATTAAAAGCCTTAAATCTTTAAAAAACAGTTCTGGATGCCTAGCTATTTTCCCGTCACTCCTTATTAAAAAGTTATACCTCATCAAAGCATAAAACGCTATTGGTAAAGTGTATATTAATCCTTTGTGCCAGCTTTGAAAACTGTAAAACGCATAGCTAACAAGCAAAACTGATGTTGAAATGTTTAACAAGTTTGAAGCTAGTTCTGGAGTGTAATGTTTTAAAACCATTCTATGCTTCGCTGCTTGTTCTTTCAGTATTAAAGCTTCACTGTAACGCTTGCTAACAGCTAAAAACACTGCTAAGAAAAACACTGAAACAATGAGCCATGGAGAGATCTCAACAGATATTGCTAAAGCTCCAGCAACTGCTCTTATGACAAAGTTTATACCTATGAGTGTTATGTCTGCGAATAACTCTTTTTTAAAAAACCAAGAGTACAGGAATGTTAGGATTATGAAAACAATTACAAGTATTGCAAGGCTTGAACCAGTTTTAAAAGCAATTAGTATTGCTAAGAAATATAAGATTAAACCAGCTATCAATCCTTGCCAAGGCTTAACAAGTCCTGAAGCTATAGGCCTGTGCTTTTTCTCAGGGTTTAACCTGTCCTTAGGAGCGTCTAAAACGTCATTTATAAAATAATTCCCGCTGCTAGCTAGGCAGAAAACAATGAATGCTTGAAAAACCTTGAACAATGCTTGAATATTAAACAACCTCAGCGCAAAAATTAATGGTAAAAACACTACTAGATTTTTATACCATTGCCAAGGCCTTGCAAGTTTTAAAAAATGTTTCAAAGCCATGAAACACACCTTGTTATGTTTTTAACCTATATCCAAGCCTTGATTTTTGGAAAGGTTTTTAAAACTTTTGAGAACGCGTGAGCAGTAAAAAGCTTAAGAATGTTTCTCTTATAATAAAAACTAGCTTTGCGCAAAGACTTCAACAAAGCTTTAGGACTTGAAACATCATTTACTAAAGCATAACAACTACCGATCTCAAACCAAAAATGAGAATCACTACCAACACTCATTAACAAGTTATGCTTCTTAGCAAAGTTGAAAGCTTGAACATTATACTTATTCAGAATAGTCCTAGCGTTAAAAACTTCTATAATGTCAGGCTTAAGCTTCAATATTAAATCTTGCCTAAGCCTTGAACGCCTAAACATGTCAAAAGGATGCGGCACTAAAACCAAACCACCCTGAGAACGAATCTCATCTATTGTTTCAAAAACGTCACGAAAAGGCTTAACCTCCTCCTGCAAGAACAAACCAATAACCTCGCCCTGAAGCGTTTTAACCTCCTCGCCAACAATAACCCTAGAACGCAAGCCCTTAAAATTCTTCCTAAAAACAACAGCACCCCTAATGGTGTTGTGGTCTGTGATTGCTAAATAAAGATCTAACTTTTTAATAATGCGCGCTAACAGTTTAAGATCTAAAGAAGAATCCCTACTAAACCTTGTATGAACGTGAAGGTCTAACTTTTTCATTGGATTGGGGCCACATTTTGTTTTAACTTTTTTATAGTGTTTGTTTTATGATTAATACTACTGAAGCGAACAATAGAAAACCAGCTAATGAAGTAAGTATTGTATCCCACAAGGGTTGTTTGTATTTCAAAATAAGTGTCTGATTAGTGTTAAATGCGTCAATATGTATAAATCCGTGTCTTGTTTCTGTTATGGATCCTTTTCCAGAGATTATCTTCCAGTTAGGGTTGTATTGCTCCTTTATATCTAATGAAGTTGTGTTCTTAATTTTAAGTATGATTAAATCATCTCTTGGTCTAGAGAATATTACTGATGAAGGATCTACTAATGTATAGTTAGTAAATATTAGGAGGGTGCATTTACCTATTTGTGTAGTTAAGAAGGGCGTATTATTGAAATATTTTAAGGTAGAGTGGCCACTTGGATTGCAGAGGTTAATCAATATGTATCTCGTGCCAGTGATGTTTAAATATTTAAGGAAGGTTGTTTTGTTTGTAGATGGCGGGATCTTGCCGTTATAATCATGAAGGATTCTGCGGTAAATGTTGTGTTTCTGGGCTTGATAAAATGCAGCCACTTGGACTGGTATTTTATAATGATAGTATACTCCAGCGTCAAAAGCTTCTGGATATACTCCATAGCTTAAAAACCTGCCATATTTATCCTGTATAGGCAGTGTTGGTTTTATCTTTAATATAGATTCTGTATAGAGGTGTTTTGTTTTAGATAAGGAATGATAA
>JAGGZX010000098.1 GCA_021161785.1 Candidatus Woesearchaeota archaeon
GGTTATGAGCCCGGCGGGCACTCCTGACTGCCCCACCCCGCTTTTTAACGCTTTTAACAATCAAAAACTATTGCTAAGGGATTAGTGAGTGTGGTTTAGCTTAAAAAATTTACCTTTAAAACTAACTTAGAAATTTTCGGTGTTTTATTGTTTATTCAATTTCAACCCAGAAGTAATACGTTGTGGTTGTTCCAGCAGCAGCTCCGTGACCATCTTCACCTAGCAATAATTCAAAGTCATGCGTTCTAGAGTCAAAACCTTCAGCGTCTTGCTCTAGTATTGAAGTATAAATAATGTTTCCAGAGCCATCGCTAAGCAAGATGTTGTAAAACAAAGTGTCTTGACTTCCTGAAGCATTATAAGCATTCGTGCTTTTGCAAGTGTTTGCAGCAATGCTTACAGAGCCAACATAAAAACTTGGATGGTTTTGCTTGTTGAACGTGTTTGTAATATTATCAGCATAACTCCCCATGTTTAAGTTAGCATTCTCGTTAGCAATTTCTGTATCATTTGCACACCTAACATTAGCCCAGTTAATACTGCTAGTTCTGCTTGCGTAAACCTCTCCCTGCGGTGAAGCAACAGTCCAATCGTAAAACGTGTTGTTATTACTATCAGCTAATATTAAAACGCCTGTAACGTTACCATAAACACCAGACCAAGAATTTGTTATTGACACTGCATAAATATTAACTTCTGTCACGTTACCTGCTTGCACTTCCAAAGTTTGCGGAGCAGGGTTTTGTCTTCTAGAGCTCTGTATTTCTGTAATGTTAGCTCCTGAAGGTTGAGCTAGAGCTTTTCTGGGCATGTAAAGAAAAACTGAAAATATTAAAACAGTTATCAAGCATAAAGCTATGATGTCCAAAAGCATGCTGTTTAATCTTGTTAAGTGATTACCTTTCATCTCCCCAACCCCAGGATAAGTAATTGTAATGCAAAAGTGAGTGAATGAAAATGTTTTGAAAAACAATTTGCGCGAGTATATTTTATGCTATCTTAGTATAAACTTTCACATACAAATGTATAAGCCAATATATAAATTTTTCTTTAAAACGCGTAAAAACGCGTAAAATTGTATGAAGTTTAAGGCATTGCGTAAGCATAAAAATTTGCGTAAAATTGCGTAAAGCAAAAATTTTTTACGCAAAGCAAATTTGCGTAAAGCGAAAATAGAAATGCGTAAAATATTTAAATATGCTAGGCTTAACAAAGTTATGAAACGCATTGCAAAACAAGGTAAAACGCATGTTGAAGAGCAAGGTTCAAGTTTTAAGCTTGAACGAGAACAAGTTGTTGACGCTAATTTCATTATAGAAGTGTTGAAAAAGGGTGAGGGGTTAACTGTAGAGTTTAAAAAAAGCATTCCAGAAACTTATAAGAAGTTGTCTAGAGATATCTGTGCCTTAGCAAATAGTGAGGGTGGTTTCATATTCATAGGCGTTGATGATGATGGAAGGATTCTTGGAGTGCAAAAGCATAAGATTAAGGAAATTCTAAAAAAAGTGAATGATGGTTTAATGCATATTTATCCAAAACCAAGCGTTCATGTTAGCGTTGTTGAGATTAGTGATAAGTCTATAATTGTTGTTAAAGTTGAGAAATCTAAATCTATAACAGCTGTTGGGAACATTGCTTATGTCCGCATTGGTGAAAATGTGCGTCCTTTAAGCATTGAAGAGCTTGGAGAGCGCTTGGTTGATGAAATGAAAATTTATTATGATGAGTTAGAATGCAAGCAGAGCTCTTTAAGAGATATTAACAAGTCATTGGTAAAGAAGTATGTATTGCAGAGGAAGGTTAAAGGGTTGCCTGTTAGTAAGAGTTTAAAACAATTAATGATTAAGGCTAAGCTTTTAACATTGAATGGTAAGCCTACAAATGCTTGCGTGCTGTGCTTTGGTATTAATCCTTCAAGATTTATATATGGTGCAAAGGTTAGGATTATAGAATGGCATTCAAAAGATAGTTTTACGTTAATCCAAGAGATTGATGAGCCAATACCCATAGCTATCTCTAAGGTTATGGACGTGCTTTCCAAACTTGTTAAGAGGATTGAAGTTAAAACTTTAAAGGAGAGAGTTATTGTTGAGGAATACCCTTTGAAAGCTTTGAAAGAAGCTGTTACAAACGCGTTAACGCATAGGAATTACTATGTAGACACTCCAATATTTATAGAGTTAAAACCTGGAGAAATCCAGATAACGAATCCTGGAGAGCTGCCTTCAAGGCTTCGCATTGAAAGCCCTAGACACATACCTAGAAACCCAGTAATTAGTGATTGTTTATGGGTTTTAGGTTTTATAGAAGCTTTTGGAACTGGCATTGCAAACATGCGAAGCATTTGCGAGCAACACCCCTTGGTTAGGTTTTATATTCATTCAGACCAAGGAGAAACAATTGTTAGGTTTGTTAAAGAAAAATTATTCACACAGGATTCTCTAGCTAAAAAGATTTTAGACTTGTTAGTGGAACCTTTAAGTTCTTCACAGATTAGTTCTTTACTAGGTGTTTCTAAGCCTTCAGTGATTGCCAGGTTGAAAACTTTGCAAAGCATGGGTTTAGTGAAAAGCCTTGGTAAGGGTAGGGGTTTGAAGTATATAAAGTCAGAATTTGCGTAAAATTGCGTAAAGCAAAATTTTTTACGCAAAGCAATTTTGCGTAAAGTAAAAATAGAAATGCGTAAAATGTTAAAATTCTGTTTTTAGAAAAAGCAAGAAAAAAACAAAAAAATTCAAAGCAAAAACCCCTCTCCCCAAAGGAGGACTATGCTTACTCGATTTCCACCCAGAAGTAATACGTTGTTGTTGTCGCTCCAGCAGTTCCGTGACCGTCTTCACCGACTAGCAATTCAAAGTCGCTTGTAGATCCTTTAAAGTTGTTCGCGTCTTGTTCTAATATTGCTGTGTAAACAATGTTTGAACCATCGCTTAGCAACACATTGTAGAAGTCACTGTTTTGACTTCCTGAAGCATTGTACGCGTTTGTGCTCTTGCAAGTGTTTGCTGCAATGCTTACAGTACCTACGTAAAACGCTGGGTGGCTTTGCTGGTTGAACGTGTTTGTAATATTGTCAGCTGCTGATCCCATGTTTAAGTTACTGTTCTCTGTTGCTATTTCAGTGTCGCTTGCGCATTGTATGTTAGACCATGTAATGCTGTTACTCCTGCTTGCATACACTTCTCCTTGCGGTGATGTAACACTCCAGTCATAGAATGTGTGGTCATTGCTGTCAGCTAATACTATTGTGCCAGTCACGTTTCCGTAGAAGCCAGCCCATGATTGCGTTACTGTTGTGCCTGAAATCGTTACTTCTGTAACGTTACCAGCTGCTACTGCTGTTGACCCAGGGTTTGCTGCTGATTTCCTGCTGCTTTCAACTAGGTTTACTGTTCCACCGCTTGGTTCTGCGCTTGCTAGTTTTACAAAAGCTATAGCACTCAAAACTAGCACTGCTATAGCTATCCATGCCAACCCTCTCCCCATTGTTTTTCACCTCCAAAAAAATTTTAAAAACCCAAAAGTGGGGTGTGTTTTTTGTATACCTGTAGTGTTTTTAATATATTCGTTTTGTCTTTGGTATCCAAACATAAAAACACAACTCATATATAAATATTTCGGTTTACTATATTAGTATTGAAAAAGATATATTATTTTACAAGTAGTAATAAATTTAGTAAAATAGTTAAAAAATTAATTTAGTAATTAATTAAATTAGTAAATTAGCTCAGCTTAAAGAGATAAACAGAACAAAGACACAAACCAAAAAAAACAAGCTTAAAAAGCAAAAAAACACAAAAACATTTATAAATAAGTGTTTATAAACCCTTGCATTCTTAGTTGTCAAAAACTAATTTTCAGATTTTTAAAGCATTCACAGAAAAGAACAGAAAAGAGGTAGGTGTCAAAATGCTCACAAATCAAGATATGTATAAAAAGCATGAAGACTATGAAAAAAACAGAACAAGCAATGATCACAGCAACGAGTTCAATATCGCAACATTTGAACCTGCTCCTAAAAACTTGATTATGGGGTTTTACAATTGCAATGCAGATGTAATGAAAGAAATTGTTGCTAATCCTGAATCGTTTAATTCTAAACTGGAAAGCATTTTGAGAGAGGAAGGCATAAAAATTGTTGAAAGCATGACTCATAGTTTTAAACCTGGCTACAGCATTGCAGGCATTTTAAGCGAGAGCGATTTTGGAGCTCATATATCTCCAGAAAGCGAAAACGCTAGGTATGTGGATCTTAGCATTCGTTCTTGCGGTTTACCACCCATCTCTGTTTTAAAACCTCTAATCCAATATTTAAAGCCTGAACGTGTTGACGTGTTGTACTTCCAGTTGCCTAGAGTTAAAAACCTGGAGCCTTTACTGTTAAAACAGGAATTCTTAGAAGTTCCTGGTTATGAAGCAGAGTTACAAGTCTTGTCAAAAACTCATGATTCTGAAGTGTACATGATAAAGATTTACAAGTTAACAAGTACAACCAAGCAGGAACCTGAACAACAAGCAAGGCTTGATCTAGAAAGTGTTCAGGAAAAGAGTGATGGGTGGTATCTTTGACATGCAATTATCAAAGCATGTTCGCTTAGTGTTTTTTCAAGCATCATTGCAACCGGTGCAGAGCATTGCTTGCGCTGCTTGCGCTTAATGTTTTTGCTTATACTTGCTTATAATTATGGTTTATAATTACTTGTTAAGGATTGGAGAGGTAGCTCTTAAAGGTAAGAATAAGTCTTTCTTTATGAAAACACTGGCTAGGAATGTGCGTTTAATAGCTTGCAAGCAGTTAAAAGCCTTGCATGCAAGCAATGATTGCAAGGTTAGTGTTAAGTTATTGCATAACCACTTGCTTGTAACTTCTGACAAGCCTTTAGACTTTAGATTTGTTTTTGGGATAACGAGTTATAGCCCTGTACTAGTAACAGATTATGACTTGTCAAGCATTGAGGCTTGTGTTTTAAAAGCTTTAACTGAAAAATTAAACGCTATGCATTACAAAGCTAGGAATGTTAAGCCTTGTTTCAGGATAACTGTTAAGCGTTCTGACAAGAAATTCTTTTTAACAAGTCAAGAGTTAAGTGTTAAGCTTGGCAGTGTTGTGAAAAGCAAGCATGGTTTAAAGGTAGACTTGTCTAATCCTGATTTAGAAGTGCTTGTAGAGCTTGTTCAAGGCTTTGCTTTTGTTAGCACTGAAAAAATTGCTTGTTTTGGAGGTTTGCCTTCAGGTGTTGAAGGACTTGCCTTAGTTGTGTTTAACCTTACAAGTTTTGAGCGTGATTTACTAACCTATCTTTGGTGTTTGAAACGTGGTTGTAAACCTTTAATTATTGCTAAACATTTAAGCAATGAAACAGTACAGTTTTTAGAATTGTTCACGCCTTGGCATGTAAATGTTTTATTAACAGATTTTAATGAAGAAACCTTGTTTCAAAACAAGGATTTTTTAAAAAATGTTCAAGAAGCAGAAGCAGTGTTTATTGGCTTGGATTTTGAACAAGCTTTTAAAATGCAAGACTTTTTAAAAAAGCATAGCTTTAAGCATAAAGTTTTGTTTCCCTTAGCAAGTTTTACGCAGGATCAAGTTTCAGAATTTTTAAAGCCTTTTAAAAGCCTTGGAACATTTATAAAGACTTGAGTTTTACCTGCTTTGTCATGAAGGTTTTTGTTGAGCGCTCTGGACAATGGTTTGACATTGACATTGCTAACAAGAAGCAATTCACTGTTAAAAAACTTGTTAGCATGCTTGGCTTGAACATTGAAGAAGTGCTTGTTGTTAAAAACAAGGTGATTGTTTCTGAGCGTGAAGTTTTGAAAAATGATGATGTTGTTGAATTCTTAAGCGTTGTTAGTGGTGGTTAAAAGTAATACCATTAAACAGTGGTTAAAAACGAAAAATTTTTAAATGACCTTTACACACCAATAAACAAGATGGAGCTAAAAACCACACACACTAACAAAAGCAGGGATAAAACCTGACAACAATGACGGCACACTTTATTACATAGCAAATGGTTGTGAACAAGAAACAGGGTTTTACATCTGCATCGGGCAAGAGTGTTATGGAACTTTTGAAAAAAAAGAGCAAGCAATGCGTTTTGAGCAAGAATTTAAAAAGCAATTAATGAAGTATTTAAGCAATTATAGCACACTAATCCGGGATTCTAAACATGGGAGAGATATTCCTTTCTTTGAAAAATAC
>JAGGZX010000062.1 GCA_021161785.1 Candidatus Woesearchaeota archaeon
ATTTTTATCACACGAAGCAATAACACATTTTATTTCAGATGTACTTAAAGAGAGTGCTGTTGCTCTAAAATTTGATAGATATAGAAAACTAAGAAATTCGATTAATTATTACGGACAATTTGTTAAAATAGCTACTGTTAAAAATGCCTTGATCGAAATTCCGAAAATGATAAGAAAGTTAGAAAGGTTTTTAGAATTCTAAAATCAAAGCCATGCCACAGGCTTTGCCAAGCACTGTCTTAGCGCTGCTAAACCCCTCATAAGCGCTTAACATGAACATTACTGACACACTCTTAAATTTTATTAAAAAAGGTTTAAGAAAAGCATTACAAAACCTATTCTTTTAAAGGTTGCACCTTGGTAGCGATTTCTAGAAAGCCCAGCCTTACAAGCTTGTCCCTAAGCATTGACTTGTAACAACCATCACTGGTAAAGCTTGCAAGCTTGTCAGAAAGCTTTGTGATTAAAGATTCTCCAACAATGCTTGGCAAGTAATTACTAAAATACAAACCTCCCAACATGTTGTTAATAAACTTTTCAAACCCCCTAATCGTTTCATTATCACAACCTCTTGCTTTGCTAGAGTTCAAGCCTTGTTCAAAACCATTATCCAAGACTGTTAATGCTCTAGCAGCATTGTAAACGCTGAGCAAGAGCAAAGTAACGCGATCTTGCAATTGCAGTGTTAAAGCTTTGTAACCATTAACAGCTTTCTCGTACATATCTTCAATGCTTGAAACGCGTTCTAAAACGTCAACGCCGTTGTGTTTGTCTTTATAAAACACATCTATGAGTGGGAAGCTGTAATTCGGAAAACTTGTTAATAAGTCTTTATAAACAATTCTTTCTTCACAGCTAAGAAGGTTTTTAAAACTGTCTAGCAATGCTTCAACAATGCTTGACAAGCGCCGGTCAGAACTTTCTTCAAAGCTCATTTCAAGGCCTTAACCACCTAACCTCGTAATAAGTAATGTCTGCTTCGTCATCAACGATCGCTATCATTAAACGCTTCTTCGTGCTGTGAGCAACCCTATTCTTAGCTGCAAAGTCATGCCACGTTAATATTGAAGACTCATGCACTGGGAAAACAACCCATTTCGCATGGTCTTGCCCTGGCTTAACACCCCTGTCATAAACCCTGAAGTCAGCTCCGAATTTTAAAGCTGTTTTAACAACATAGCCACGCGTTCTCAAGTCTTTAAAAACCAAGTACCGAGTCCAAAATTCTTTATCAATGCGCGACGCTTTTTTCACAAACAATTCAAAATCAATATCTCTGCCATGACCGTCTTTCAAGCAAATCACTCCTTTCTCTAACAAGTACAAAGCTTCCACAAGGCTTAACTGCAAGCTCTTATCACTCAGCACTGTTCCAAAATTCTTGTTTAACAATAAATCAACGCCTTCTTGCTTTGGAACAATAACTCTTTCTTTAGCAAACAATGCTTTAATCTTGGCTTGCTCATTTTTCTTGCTTGAAGCTTTTTCAACGCTTTTCTGCTTCATAGTTTTTCACCGCACTTGCGACAATACTTTGCACTAGCAGGGTTTTTATAACCGCAATGCTTGCAAACCTTTTTTCTGCGCTTGGAAAGTATTAACAATAACAACAACACTGCAATGATTATTATCGCTATGTACAACAAGTAGTTAGGCTTTTCAAAAGCGAAAGCAAACTCTGCATAAGCAACTTTGATTAAAGCAGTCTCGCGCTCGCCATAATAAGCTTTAACTTTCACTAACTGGTTCATGTCAATGTCTTCTTGAGAAAGCTGTATAGGGATTTCAACTCTTGTTTTGTGCCCTGCTTTAACAAAGCTTAACTCTGGAGCACTAATCGTTATGTACTCTCCATTAACCCACAAGTCTAAGATTTCCACGTCAGCGTAAGCATCTGCTCTGCCAAGGTTTTCCAAAGTAACTATGAAAGCTTTTTTACGCTTGCTGTAAACAAGGCTTGTAATGTTTATCAAGCTTTGATCGTTAACTTCTATAATGTTTATTTTAAACGTTGCTTCAAGCATGAATTCCAAGCTACGCTTACCCTCACCGTAAAGCGTTTGAATCTTAGCAGTTAAGTTTTCACCTTCTAAAGGCCTAGGCATTTCATAACTGATTGTTTTGTAATCACCCTTGTCAATAAACACTGGTTCTTCATCACCAACAACAATGTTACCTTCACGAGTTGGAATGTTTATAGTTGTTTTGAAGTATTCAGCAACGCTTGCAGGGTTGTGGTAAGTAACTTCCAAGCTCTTAGTAACCTTGTTGTAAGCAACACTGTGAATCGTGAGGTTTAACACATACCTTGGCAGCCAGTAACGGTCAAGGTCTTCAACAGGGCTTATAGCTCCTGCTGGAATCCTAGCGCTTTGAGCAAACTTTACAAAAACTGAAATACCTATTTGGCGCCTGATAAAAGTTGCAACGCCTATTAACTCGTTACCAACAAGCACTGCAGCTACGAAAGGGCTGTCCCTGATGAAAGACCTTATCTGGTCTGGAACGTTTGTGCGACCTATAAACAACACTGGGTCATGCCCTGTGAAAAACGTTACTTCTATAAACTCTCCGTTCGTAAGCACGACTTGCTTAGTGTCAGGTTTTAACTCTAAAAACTTTTCAACGATCTTTATGTTGTTGTCAAACCTGTCGCCTTCGTCAATGATTTCTGGATCGTACTGTTTTAAAGCTTTCAAGACTTGCCTGTCTACGTGTCCGTAAATAATGACTTCTTCAACGTTTTTCGTTTTTAAAAAGCGTTCAACGCGGTTGATGTTCCTCTTGTTAGCGAATAACACCCAGTAACCACCAGCAACTGCTACTGGAGCAACTGCAATGCTGTTGTAGCCGTAAGCGTCATCTATGACTATAAACTTTTTCACTTGTAATGATCGCGCTAGTTCTAGGTTTGCATTGTCATAAAATTTTTCGTCAACGTGTTCGTAACCGTTAGCTTCAAAAACTGATTTGTAACCAACAACCCAAGGGTTTTTCCTAGACGTTACTATGAGAATGTTACTGGCCTTAGCTATTGAGGGGAGTATTATCCTGCCATGCCTTGTTGATGTTAAAAACCTTCCAGTCTTGCCAGTCAAGCCTGCTAGCAGCATTACGCTGTAAACATCTCTCCAGTCCTGGCTGTTAGAAAGTATTACGTCGTAATCTTTGTATTCTGAAAAGTCTTCAGGGTTGAGTGTTTGCGCTTGCGCAAGCTTCACAACTTGCGATTGAAACATTAAGTAAAAAACGCTTAGCGTTAAAACTGTTAAAAAAACGTTTTTTAAAACCTTGGCGTAAGATTCAATTTTAAGCATGGCGAGAGTGGTTAAGTTTTTGTTTAAAAATTTTTAGTAAGCACTACTTCACGAGTATTAACTCTCCCTGCTTTGTTGAAACATACTCGTGATTATCTGAAAGGTTTTTAAACACATAGCCCCTTACAGTGTAAACGTTTTTAAACACTAACCAGTCATCACTAGCTTTGAAGCCAACGTTCTGCCATTCATCAACAAGCTTTTGATAAAGCAATGCTTCTGGAGATAAAACAATGGTAGGTATTAACGTTATGTTATACTTTTCAACAAGTTTTTTACCTTCAACACTGTTCACGTCTACAAAGGTTTCGTTAGCAATGAAAACTCCGAATCGTTGCAAAATTGTTTTGTGCATTGTAACATTGTAACAGTCTTTGCAAGAACTGTCAGTGATGTAAATAACGCTTACCAAGCCGCGCTTTTTAAAAGCAAGGCAGGAATTGTTAATCTTGAACGTTGCAACATTGTTTAACTGTCCAGCAAGGTTTTCGCAAGCAGTTACCTCTATGAACGGAGGGTTTACAAGCCTTGCAACCATCATGTCTTGCTCAACAGTTCCGATGCGTTGCCAAAAACTTTTCAACTCGTTGTAAAGCAAAGCGTCTTTGCTTAGCAACAAGCAAGGCAGTCTCGTAATGTTATACTTTAAAATCAGTTTTAAAGCTTCACTACTGTTAGCGTTTAAAACAGTGTAATTTGTTATTAAAACATTGTTAGCGATCATGTTAGGTGTTAAGCTGGACAAGTCTGTGCATTCTTCACAGTCAGGACTTATTAAAACAACTTTAACCCTGCCTTTAACAGTTTTTAAATCTAAGTCATACCAAGGAGCGTCTAGTGCTTGAATGCCGTAAGCCTTGTTTTTAAAAACATGTTCACTGCTGTTTAAAAACTCTACTACTTGCGGATGTTTCAAGACTTGTCCTTTAACAACAATTGCTGGCAGTTTTTTAAAATTAAATTCTTTAATCAAAGACCTTGCTTTCGGACTAGAATAGTTTAGTGTTTCAACAGTTAACTCAACGTTAAGCTTTGAAAGCTGGTCTAAAAAGTTTGAAAAGTCATAACAATCGCAAGGTGCTTGTATTAATAATGCTTTAATCTTCGCTGGTGTTATGTCTAAGCCTTTCTCCTTGGTTGAGAACAAGTAAACACTGATTGTTAAACCAAGCACTGCAACGATTGCTATTGCTATCAAACTTGTGTGTTTCTTTACTCGTTTCTTGCTTTGATGTTGCTTGTTTTTGTGTTGCTTGTCTTGCTTCTTGTCTCCAACTTTTCTTTCTATAACTTTTCTTTCTTTAGCTCTTCTAGCTTTAGCTTTTCTCGTTGCTCTAGCTTGCTTATTTCTTATTTGCTTCTTAACATGTTTTTTCTGCAATAAAAAACACCTTGCAAGTTTTTAAAAATTTTAAAGCGTGGCTTGGCTGTAAGCCGCCTTCTGTCAGCCCCCATTGCATGGAAGGGCTGTCCTAACATTCTACTAAGCGCTTTAAAAGCTTGCACAGGCCAGGACTCGCCGTTTCAACCTGCTGATAGCACATCATGGCTTCAGGTTTTGTCGCCAAAACCATGACCAATCATGTTTAGCTATCAGCGGTTTCGTTTCTGAGCCGTTGCCCTCCTATTAAGGAGCTCTAAAAGAGTGGCCTGCAGTTTTGGTTTTTCAACCAAAAACTGCCTTGTGGGCGGACTTTCCTCCTTTCAAGGAAGGTTAGGCGCCAAGCCACGCAATAAATGGTTGTGGTTAAAGGTTTATAAAACTTGCCATGAGTTAAAACACTAGTTAAAACACTAGCACTCCACACGCCTGCAGCAATGCACTTGCGAAAACCTTAAAAACATTAACTGTTATGCAAGATTCATGAAGAGTGGAGAACTGCTTTTAAGGTGTAAAATTTGCGGTAACCTAGTAGCTGCTAAAACAATGCATTACACGCCAGACTTCAAACTTATTTGCGATGATTGTTATAAAAAACTATTCCCCCCTAGCAAATCGCAAAGCATTACTGTTAAAAAACCTTTAACATTGAAGGTTAAAGAAAAGCAAAGCCGTGAATGGTGGATTTGCAATTTTTGCAATTACAAGTTTTCAGTCAAGCAGGGTAAAACGCCTTTAAAATGTCCTATGTGCGGGCGTTCAAACCTTGAAAAGCTTGAAACATTCACTGAAAAACTTGTTCAAGAAGCAATAACTTATGATCAAGAATTTGATGAAAATTAATTTGTGAAAAAATTAAGCGTTGAGGCTTAGCAATGAGTGTTAAAACACTTGAAGCAGCAGCTATTTTAGCAGGGACAACGATTGGCGCTGGCATTTTAGGATTGCCCTTCATTGCTGCAAAAGCAGGGTTCCTAACAGCGCTTCTAGTTATAATAGTTTTAGGAATCGTAGTGCTTTACTTAAACTTGATGCTTGGCGAGATAGCTCTAAGCAGTTCTGAAGTGCATCAATTAACAGGGCTTGCAAACTTGTTTTTAGGCAGGAATGGTAAGCGTTTAATGGCTATAGCCTTAATGGTTGGTGCTTACGGTGCAATACTTGCATATTTAATAGGTATTGGCAAGACTTTAACAGCGATTTTTAACGGTCCAGCAATTGTTTACAGCTTGATTGTTTGGTTGCTAGTAAGCTTTCTCGTGTTTAAAGGCATTGACCTAGTTGCAGGTGTTGAACTAGCAGTTGCAAGCTTTGTTGTTTTACTAGTCATTGTGATGGGTTTAGCATCTCTACACC
>JAGGZX010000044.1 GCA_021161785.1 Candidatus Woesearchaeota archaeon
GCCATATTCCTTAAAACACGCGTTATTTTAACTTGCACCTTGTCCCCCTTCTTCGTGTTAGGCACGAACAAAACAAAACCTTCCTTCTTTGCAATGCCATCACCTTTACCGCCGATGGCTTCTATCTCAACATTTAAAACATCCCCCTCCTTGACTGGAGCTGTTCGGAAGGGTTTACCTCCAAATCTAGATCCAAACCTCACTTAACTCACCTTTAAATTTTTATCAAATCTCAACATAGCAGAACTAGCTTTTAAAAACAAAACCTTGTAAATGCTAGCCTTGCTATGCGATACTAATTGTTAATGTTAAACAATTTATAAAGCTTTGTATAAAACGCTTTGCAAATCAAAACAGTTTTAAAGTTTTAAAAATACCACCAGGTCATGGCAGAGCAAGTTGTTGACGTCATGGTTGAAGCTGGAAAAGCAACCGCAGGACCACCTCTAGGTCCAGCTCTAGGACCTTTAGGCATTAACATAGGCAAAGTGGTTGCTGAGATTAACAAAGCAACAGCTAGCTTTAAAGGCATGCAAGTGCCTGTAAAAGTCATTGTTGACACTGACACCAAACAATTTAGGATTGAAGTAGGAACCCCTCCAACAAGCAGTTTGATCAAGAAAGCGTTAAACATTGAAACAGGTGCTAAAAAGCCTGGCGAGGAATTCGTTGGTTCTTTAACATTGCAACAAGTGGTTGAAATTGCAAAGTCTAAAAACTTGCTTGGAAAAACCTTGAAAGAAAAGGTTAAAACAATCGCTGGCACTGCTCAAAGCATGGGTGTAAAGATTGAAGACAAAACGGTGCAAGAGTTTTTAAAAGATCTAGATTCAGGCTTTTATGATGAAAAACTTGCAAGCTTTGAAAAACAATAAGCCTGAATTAAATGTTTCTTCAGTTGCTAGTTTAAAATTTTGCGAGCAAAGCTTTTACTTGCAAACAGTTATGGGTTTGAAATTAACTTCTAAAGAAATGGTTAACGGTTTGCAAAAACATGAAGAACTACTTCAAAAACACTTGGAAAAAGCAGAGCTTGAATTAACGATTGAACAAGCTTTGCAAAAAGCTATTGTTGAAAAACAAGTTTTGAGCGTTAGAGAACTACCTTTAAAAGCAGTGTTTAACAATTACTTGCTCAAAGGCAGGATTGACGAGGTGTTAATAACTCCTGAAAAAGTGTTCATCATTGATGACAAGCCGAAATCAAAGGTTTTTGACAGTCACAAAGCACAGCTTTATGGTTATGCCTTGCTATTCAAGAAAGCTTTAAACCCAGCGCAACACATTTTCATAGCGTTAAGAGATTGGAATTCTCAAACCATTTACTGGGAGCAAGCTTTCAAGCAAGAACATGCTTTAATAGTTGAAAACCTTGCAATGCGCGCTTTACAAATTCTTAACGGTTCAAAACCTTTACCTACAAGCAATGCTAATCATTGCAAGAATTGCGTTTTCAAAACGATTTGCAAGCATAGGAAAGCTTAAGCTTTTTAATTAGGTCCTGAAAACCCGCAGTTAGGGCAAACATACTTAACAGCGCCTCTACGGCAAGATTCACACCTAACAATCTCGTAAGAACCGCATTTAGGACATTTAAAGCTAGTGCTGCCTTTAACATTAGCAATAGGCCTTCCGCAGCTAATACAAACCTTTTCCCTAGCTAAATCCTGCATTACTTGTAATTCTTCACCAGGCATGAAGGAAAAGTGTTTTTAAAGCGTTTAAAAAATTTTCTAACAATTACTTGTCAATCCGTTACAACCTGGTTTTTTATTACTTATCACGTAAGGATTTCCAAAAACAGGTGGTTCAACAACGTACAAATTAAAAACTTGATCAAAAGCCATGTTGCCGCAAACGATTGCTATATCTACTGGGTAAACGCCTTTGTATTTGGGCAGCCATGTCACAAACCCTGATTGGTTAATGTGCATGCCTTGAGGACTCTCAACCAAGTAAAACTCCATGCCATCAACCCAAGGAATAACCCTCAACTGATACTTAAAAGGCTTTAAAACCCTTATAAGCCTTGGAGGCCTAGAAACAATAACAGGATTCAACACCTCCAAAACGTTTAACGTCACAGTCTTGCTAGTGTTCTTCCTTCCATCACTTGCTATAAACGTTACGTTATAACTACCACTATCACAAAAACTAGGAGTCCAATTAAAAACACCAGTACTTTGATTAAAACTAAAACTAGAAGGCAAAACATCACCAGCATCAGTGTAAAACATTAAATCATCACCATTCTCATCACTAGCGTTCAACCTCAAAATAAAAGTCTGATTTTCTGCAAGAGTATAGTTATTACTCAAATTGTGAAACACTGGCGCAAAATTGTACGGACTCACAATAATCGTAGTATTAGCAAAAGCCCAGCTTAACAAGTCTGTAACGTTAAAACTAATATTGTAAACACCTGCTTCTCCGATGCGTGGAGTCCACTTAAACACAACATCCCAACTATTAAACCACAAACTATAATTAACATTACTATTATTCATCACAGGATCATCAGGCAAGACTTCACCAGCATTAGTGTAAATGAATAAAGGATCATCATCAGGATCTGACACGTTAATAGTGAATATTAACGTAGAATTCTCTTCCACAGTGTAATTCTTTTCTAAACTAATGCTAGGCGTGCCATTACCAGGACAATAAATCCTAATATTATCAAAACCAACAGCCCAACCCCAAGCACCATCAGGATCCTGGTATTCAAAGCTTAATGTGTAATTCCTAACGCCTTGATTGTAAAAGTTTGAAATGTTGATAACAGCAACGCCACGACTTTCATTGTATTTACTCCAAACTTGCTGGTTATTCACTTTCATTATCAAAAAATCCCAAGGTTCATAACGATACTGCCTAAAACCCCAAGAAAACATTAACATTAAAGCATTCGGATTACTAACATTATCAGGAATCGTAACATTCCTTATAGCCTTCTCAAAAGTTGGTTCACTAGGACTACTAATATATCCAGCATCATCGTCAGAATAGTATAGAAAATTGTTACTAAACAAAGGAGGCCTACAATCCTCAAGCCAACGGAAATAGCGGAAGATGTCACGATCTGGCAGATGATTCCCATCTATAATATAAAAAGTACAATTATCCCCATTCCCATCAATGATACTCCAATTCTCGGGAGTGGAGTTTACCTCATAGCTTTCAAAATCTTCAAAAAAATAAGTGTTAGCATTACTATGATTAATGTTCCAATCCTTACCTTGACTTGTAGGCATCACTACCAAACCATTACCACCATCCTTAAAACCTGCACGCATACTAGAATGAAGAGGAGCTATCAAACAATCATTGTACACATACTCTCCCAACGCTTCGCTAGTAGAAATTATTGCTACAAAAACCATTACTACTATTAAAACACCCCAACGCATTTTAAAACCACCTCCTAATCATTTAATTTTTTATTTATGTCAGTTTTTAGGCTTTTAAATTTTTTTCTTTTCCTTGCAGAACATTTAAAAATCATTGGTTAGTCATTGTTTTTCAATGGAGTTTGAAGGTAAAGCGATCATTGTTGGAGGAGAGTTTAACAGCATTGTTGCTAGGCAGAAATCTAACAAGAATGTTCAGTTGGGAGAACTCTTAATTGTTGATCAAGGAAGTAAGAAACATGTCTTGCAAGTTTATGACTTGGTTTATGGTTCTCAAATGGACAGGCAGGTTTTAGAACTAGCTGCTGGTTTGCAGTTAGAATCTTTGTTTGATTCAAAACCTGATTTCATTGATAAAAGCTTGCGGAATTATAATTTAATTGTTTTAAAACCTTTAGTCACTATTGATAACGGGAAAGCAACCATTGCTAAGGAGATGCCAATGTTTTTTTCAAGGTTGAGAGAGCCTCTAGCTAGTGATTTGGATTTCTTGCCAAGCCAAGGGTTAACGCTAGGCAAGCTGCGCTCTGGCAGTAAAGTGTTAAACGTTGATGTGAAAATCCCGTTAAAAGCTTTAACGCATCACGTGTTGATAGCTGGAAGCACTGGCAAGGGTAAGAGTGTTTTAATGAAGAACTTGTTGTGGAACCTTTTAAGCATTGACAACGTTGCAGCTTTGGTTATTGACCCTCACGACGAGTATTACGGCCGTAATAGCGTTGGCTTGAAAGATCATGCTTCAGGCAAGGTTGATTATTACACGCAAACACCTTTAAAGAGTGGTGCTTTTCAAAGTTTAAAGCTTAGCATTGAAAGTTTAAAGCCTGAACATTTTAATTTTTTAGACTTGACGCAAGCCCAGGTAGAAGCAATGAATGCTTATTATAAAGAGTTTAACCAGGAATGGTTGAAAGCTTTGCTTTTAGAGCAAGAATTAAGGCAAGTCAAGACTAGGCAAGTTCAAGAAGTAACGCTTGCAGTTCTTAAGAGGAAGCTTTCATTATTGCTTGACATTCAAACAAGTAATGGCGAATTACTGTGTAATAGTGTTTTCAAAGCAGACATTGGAAGAGCTAGTTTGGAATTGATAACTAAGTCTTTAAGCAATGGGAAAACAGTTGTTTTAGACACTTCAAGGCTTAGCAGTGATCAAGAATTATTAATCGCTAGCTTGATAGCTTCTGACATGTTTAAAAAGCACAAGTTTTTGAAAGAACAAGGAATCTTAAGCAAAGCTCCAAGTGTTTGTTTCGTCTTGGAAGAAGCTCCAAGGGTTTTAAACAAGGAAGACACTATTTTTTCAACAATTGCGCGCGAGGGTAGGAAGTTTAAAATAGGGTTGATAGCCATCACTCAAACACCTTCCAGCATTCCTAGAACGATTTTAACAAACATGAATACTAAAATCATTTTAGGCGTTAGCGCTAGCAATGAGCGGTCTGCATTGATAAATTCTTCAACGCATGACTTAACGAGAGATGATAAAACAATTGCAAGCCTTGACGTTGGAGAAGCGATTGTTAGCTCTGCTTTTTTACCAATAGCTTTGCCGTTTAAAACAATGCTTTTTGAAGATCTTGTAAAGCAAAGCTTGTCAAAGCAAGGTTTAACAAACCCTAAGCAAGGTGTTGAAAAAGTGCTTGTTGGTTTTGAATCTTGAATTGAGAATTGAAAATGGTCACTAGCAAGAATGAAAAGTTTAAAGCTTTAAAACTCGTTGTGTTTTCAACGTTCATAACATCTACTGGTCAGTTCTTGCAAAAGCTTGGCTTGAACATTTTAAAACCTGCAATTCAAGAAAACGTTTTCGCAAACATTCTTCAAGGGGGTTTCATAACAGTTTTAGGCATTGGCTTGTACTTCATAGCTTTCGTTTTAATTGTTATCGCAATGTCTAAAGCAGATCTAAGCATGGTTTACCCGTTCATAGGTTTAAGCTTTGTCTGGGTTGCTTTGCTGTCAAAGTTTTTTTTGAACGAGCACTTACCTTTAATAAGAGTTTTAGGCATTGGTTTAATAGTTTCAGGATTGTTTTTCATTTCAAAAACTTGATTAAAGTTTTAAAGGCTTGAAAAAATGAACAACTTAACAGCTATCGCAATGGTTTTCACAGCAACAATCTTTGGCAGTTTTGGAAGTTTATACTTAAAGAAGGGTTCTAAAGTTAAAATCGGTTTAAAGTTTGAACATTTAAAGTCTTGGCTTAACAAGAACTTGATAAAAGGAGCTCTGCTTTACGCTGTTTCAACAATTTTTTACTTGTACGCCTTATCAATCACTGATTTAAGCATTGTTTACCCTATAACAAGTTTGAGCTATGTCTGGACTGCCTTGCTGTCAAAACTCTTTTTGAAAGAAACCATTAATTTAAAACGTTGGACTGGCATAATACTAGTTGTTCTAGGAGTTGCTTTCATAACCTTGAAATAAAACAGAATTAAAAATTAACAATTCAAAAAAATTTTTAACTAATCACATCTAAATCTTGCGTCATGTTTTCTAACTCTTGATCACTAGTCAAGTCTTCATCAATGCTTTGCAAGTCATTGCTTATAGAGTCTATCAACGCGTCACCCACTTGTTCTTCTCCTTGCTGTGCTTGGCTTTGCTCTTGCACTTGCTGTTCCTGTCCTTGATTGTTCACTCCTTTTCTAGCGCAACCAGTTATTAAAACGCTAAGCACTAAAACAATAGCAAAACTCATTGCTAACATTTTAAACAATTCTTTGAAAAACATTTTACCACCCCTTCCTTTTTTAACTATTCTCTCCTTCTAACTCGTCACTAACTTCAGGTTCAAGCGTTATTGTTTCTCCATCAACACTCCAACCACCACTAGCCTTGTTAGTCCAGTAACGTCCAGAACCTTTAAGCCAAACAGTTCCAGAGCCTTGAGCTTTAATAACAACGTTGCTTCCTTCAAGCTCAACCCAGACATCATCGCCAGTAATGAATATTGAACCATTACCTCTCAACACTGTATACTCTTGAGTCACTTCTACTTGCTCAAGGTTTCTAAACTCAAACACTGCATTATTACTAACTTTTAAACTTCCTTCAAGCTTTATGTCAATGCTCTTAGCACCTCCTTGCAATCTTGCAGAACCATTACCCACTGCTTCTAAAACGCCAGTGCCAGAAATCCTTGCTATGCGCTTCCTAACACTTAACGGTTGCTCTCTCATCCTAGGCAATGTTAAAC
>JAGGZX010000070.1 GCA_021161785.1 Candidatus Woesearchaeota archaeon
AAACCATGTTGATGATTTAAAGCTCGTGTTTCCAAACATGCGTTTTGATTCAGAGCTTGGTGTTTTAACAGTTACAGTCATTGATAGTGTTGCCTACATGCAAGGCTCTGGGCGTTGCTCAAGGCTGTTTGTTCAAGGCTTGACTAAAGGAGCTAGTTTTTTATTAGTAGATGATGAGCGTTCTTTCCAATTATTGCAGGACAAGCTTTCTTTTTTTGAAGTAGATTTTAAAGAATTCTCCACCATTAACTTGGACTTGTTGAAACAGGAAATCTTGAATCACAGGTTGCTTGTTAGAAAAGCTTTAAAACATGAATTGTCAATGCGTAAAGAATTCTTTAAAACAGGGCTCATGATTGTTGAAAGCCCTACCAAGGCTAAAACTATTGCAAGGTTTTTCGGCAAGCCCTCAACGAGAAGGGTTAACAACGTAACTGTTTACGAGGTTAACACTGGCAAGCACTTGCTCAACATTGTTGCTAGTTTAGGCCATGTGTTGGACTTGTCAGAACTTGATGGTTTTGACGGTGTTTTATTGCAAGATCAAGGCTTAACACCTGTTTATTCTGTTATTGCTAAATGCGAGGGTTGTGGCAAGCAGTTTACAGAAGCGTTTCAAGAATTGCATGCTTGTAAAGATAAAAAAGTTGTTAGCAAGAGAGGTATTATTAACACTTTACGCTTGTTAAGTTATGAGTCAAACATTGTGTTAATAGCTACTGATCCTGACGTTGAGGGTGAAAAAATTGCTTGGGACATTCAATGCTTGGTAAAGCCGTTCAACGAGAACATTTACAGGGTTACGTTTCACGAGGTAACGCGTAAAGCTATAGTGAAGAGTTTGGAACAACTATCTAGCTTGGATTTAAACCTTGTCAAGGCTCAAATCGTTAGAAGGGTTTCTGACAGGTGGGTTGGTTTTGAACTTTCCAAACAACTCTGGCGTGTTTTTAAAAACACTAACTTGAGCGCTGGCAGGGTTCAAACACCAGTGTTGGGTTGGATTATTCAAAGAACTGCCCAGTCAAGGATTAAAAAACCTGCTTTGCTAGTGGATTTAAATGTTAACGGTTCTGTTGTGAGAGTGCTTTTCAAAGACATTGCAAAAAACAAATTCAGATTTGGTAGCAATCTTTCATGCAGAATCACTTCTAAGCTTGTAGAGCAAGAGTTAAAGCCAGAACCTCCTTTCTGCACTGAAACCTTGTTACAAGCTGCTTCAAGACTTGGTTTTAGCGCTCAACAAGTAATGAGCATTGCGCAAGACTTGTTTGAAAACGGTCTCATCACATATCACAGGACTGACAGTGTTAGGGTTTCAACGCAAGGCGTTGAGATTGCAAAGAAATGGTTTAGTTCTAAAAAACTAGATTTTTTCCATGCTAGAACGTTTGAAACAAATTCCCAAGGAGCTCACGAGTGCATAAGGCCTACAAAGCCTTTAAGCGTTGAAGAATTGTCTCTAATGATAAAAACTGGTGCTTTCAAACCAGTTGCAAAGCTTAGCAAGCAACACTTGCTTGTTTATGATTTAATATTTAAAAGGTTCATGTCTAGCCAGAGCGAGAACGCAAAAGTTGTTAAGCAACTGTTACATTTCAAACTATTGCAAGGCAATGAATTAGTTTCAACAGCAGAGCAGGAGCGTATTATTAAAATCATTCGCAAGTCATTCTTAACGTTTTCAAAAACTCAAGCACTAGCACAAGTTCCTGAAGGCGTTTACCCCGTAACTAGTTTTAAAATGTTAAGAATTTCCGTTGTAAAGCCTTACTCGCAAGCAGAATTGATTCAAGAAATGAAGTCTAAACACTTGGGAAGGCCTAGCACTTATGCAAAGATTATTGAAACCTTGCTGCAAAGAGGTTATGTTGTTTTCAAGTCTTTACAGCAGCATGTTAAGAAGCAAAAGTCATTATTCTTGATCTCTACTAAGAAGGGAGTGTTGGTTTACAAGTTCTTGACAAAGCATTTTTCAAGTTTTGTGAGCGAAGAATTCAGTCGCGAGTTAGAGAAACAAATGGATTCTGTTGAGTCTGGAATGCTTGATCACGAGCAAGTATTGATTAGTCTATATCAAAAGTTAAGAATTATTGCCAATGATTCGCGGACCCGCGGGGATTCGAACCCCGGATCTGCAGGTTAGAAGCCTGCCGCCTTGTCCAGGCTAGGCTACGGGTCCAAGCAATGACCAAACAATGGTTGACACCGCTTTTTTATAAAATATTCGTTGACAAAACCTGTTTTTAAAGCTTTAAAAACCATTACTTTTCAGCATTCACAAAATTTTTAAAGCTTAAAACAATGGTTGCTGCTATGGATCTCATAACAACGCTTGCTTTACTGCTAGGTGTTAGTTTCGTGTTTGGAGAATTGTTCAGGCTTGTGAAGCTGCCAAGGATTGTTGGACAGTTAATAGCTGGCATTGTTATCGGGAACACTGCTTTGAACGAGTTGTTAATGAATACTAAGGTTTCTGAAGCTGTGAACTTGCTATCGCAAATCGGTGTCGTGTTCTTGTTACTGCTAGCTGGCATGGAGATTAATCTTGAAAAGTTTAAACGCTCGTTTTCAGGCCTTGTATGGCTTTCCTTCTCAACAACGTTCACTCCTTTAATCCTAGGTGTCATTGTTGGCAGGCTTTTAGGTTTTTCATGGGTGTTATCGTTAATCCTTGGCGGAGCTTTAGCAGTCACTGCTGAAGGAACCACAATAACTGTTTTCTTGTATGAAAAAGTGTTGAAAACAAAGATTGCTACTTACGCTATTGGAGCAGGTATTATTGATGATTTGATAGAGATACTCTTAGTGTCTTTCGTGTCATTAATCATTCCTAGCGCAAAGACTAGTGAAAACTTGCTAGCGAACATCCCTCACACGATAGCTATTCCTTTACTGCTAGCGATAGCTGTTATCGTGTTCTTCATAATTGTCAAAATCGTTCCTTGGATCATTCTAAGCGTTAGCAAGGAGAAGGACGAAGTAGCTATTTTCTCAGCAGTTTTGCTTGTTACCTTCCTGCTAGCAGCGCTTTCAAAACTGCTCTCTTTCGGTTACGCTATAGGCGCTTTCATTGCAGGTGTTTTGATACAAACAGCTAACATTCGCAACCCTAAGGAAGAACAACTCATAGAAGAAAATCTTAAAGTCATGACTCTCGGATTTATAGTTCCTTTCTTCTTCATAAACATTGGATTGCACTTCAAGTTGGAATACATTTTGAATTATCCTAAGCTTTTCTTGTACGTGTTGCTAGCAGGCATTCTCGGCAAAATCCTTGGCGCAGTGCTTGCTAGAAAAGCTGTGAGGGTTAGTTTCTTACAATCAACGCTTATAGGTTGGTGCATGAACGCTCGCGGAGCCATAGAGCTTGTAGTTATAGAAATCGCTAGGACTGCAAAGATCATTCCTTTAGAACTTTACTCAGCCATCGTTGCAATGACTGTTGTTAGCGCGATATTGTTCCCGCTTGCTTTGAGGTTTTACAACAAACACTGGAAAGGCGTTATGAACTAATGAAGTAAAGCATTGGTTGAAAGCCTTGGTTTTTGAAAACTCTTGCAATCTTAAAGTCTTTAGAGGTCTTAAAGTGCTGCAAAGCGTTTAATACTCATCAACAATGCTCTCAATCCTTTCTTGCTGCGCCAAGATTGATTGTTTTTGCAGGTTGTAATTATCTATTAAGCCTTTCAACCACTTAGCGATTTCAGGAGCGTTTTGAACGTAAGGCAATACCTCAGTCTTTTGCTCAGTTCCTGAAAGTCTTAACTCAATTCTTCCAATGTTGAAAAGCTTGTCAAGGAACGAGTCTGAAGAATAATTAACAGCTGCAACGTTGTCAAAACTCACCTCTGCAGTGTAATTCAAAACAAGGGCTAAAGGTCTCTTAACGATCAACTTGTTGTTAAAAAATTCATAGCTACAAGTCTCTGCTTGAAACATTGCAACAATGAAAACAACCAAGCCAGCTATGAAAACCCCTATAATTAAGTACAACAACACTTGGGCTTCAGTGAGTTTTAAACCGAAAGACTCAGTAATAAAGGTTATGCTGTTCAAGAATCCGAACATGTAAGAAAGCACTGCTATTATTGCAAACACTAACAACCCTAGCAAAAGTTTTAAAGCTGCAAGTTTTAAAATGTTTGACAAGTCAGGCTTTAACACTATTGAAGACTGTTTTTTAATCCAAGCGTCAGGCATTAATTATTTCAACACTTTCAAGGTTTAAAAATTTTGTGCGACAATTTTTTAAATCCAGGAACACTTTTTAAATGCATGGCTAAGCGTTTCCAAAACCAGGTTTTAAGACAAGTCTTCATTCATGACAGTGCTTTATTCCTAGAAAAGTTTAAAGCATTAATTGTTAGCGACTTGCACATAGGTTTTGAAGAAGTGCTTATCAATCAAGGCTGGCTTATTCCTAGGACTAGTTTTCAAGAAATGTTTGCAAAGCTTAAAACGCTTGTAAAAGAGTTAAAACCTGAAACACTGATCATTAACGGAGATTTAAAGCATGAATTCGGAGTTGTGAACAAGCAAGAATGGAGGCAGATCTCAGAATTGCTTAGCTGGGCGAAAACTGTTAGTAATTTAGTTTTGATCAAGGGTAACCATGATGTTTTGTTAAAACCTGTTGCTAAAAAGCAAGGTTTAGAACTTCATGATTATTACAAGCTTGGAAGCTTTTTCATTACTCACGGCCATAAACTGTTTGACCCTGGTGATTGCAAAGTTGTCATTATTGGTCATGAACACGCAGCTGTAAGCATTAGAACGTCTACAAGACTGGAGCGTTTTAAAGCTTTCATAAAAACGTCTTGGCATGGAAAACAATTAATTTTAATGCCAGCGTTTTTCAGCCTTACAGAAGGCACTGATTTGTTGCAAGAAAACGCTAAAAGCCCTTACTTGACAGACACAGATCTTGAAAACGCTGAGTTATGGGTTTTAAATGATAATGACGAACCATTATACTTTGGCAAGTGGAAGTTTTTAAAAACTGTTGAACGCTTGTTGTAGCGTTAAAGCTTTTATTTCTTTCTTGACGATTTCTTTGTAGAAGTTTTTAAACGCGTTGTGACAGCTTTCTCGCTTAAAATAGCGCTATTTCCAGATTCGTCTTCAATGATTAAAACAGCTTTATCCCAACCAGCCAGGATTCTGTTAAGCTTTTTCAACAACTTCTTAGCCTTTGCTCTTGCATCTGAGTCTTGGTCTTCTGAATCAAGTATGACTTGCACTTGGTGTTTAAACCTGCTTATCAAGCCTTCAACATTTGTTATGTATCCATTGCTTTCAATGCCTGGTTCAATGCTGCCAATGCCTTTCAAGGTTATTCTAGCCTTGCTGCTTTTAACAACTCTAACCCGTAAGTCTTTATCACCTTCAACTGTGAATTGTATTTTCACTGGAGGTTTCTGCTCTGCAGATTCAACATCTGCTTTGTGAAATCCGCAGTTAGAACAATCCATGCTGTACAGGTATAGCTTTCCAAAGAACGGAACTTCAACTTCTGCTTCTCGCAACGTTAAAGTGTTAGACTTGCAAATAGGGCATGGTTGTCCTTCCAAAACGCTTGGCTGCTTAACATCTAAGTCTTTACTCGCAATCTTTGCATCGCTCATAACAGTGAAAGAATTGTTAGCGTTTTAAAAGTTTTTGATAGGTCGCAAGCAATGCTGCTTGGTAATGCTTGGTTTTAAACCATAAACTTTTAAAAACGTTTACAACACCTTTGCTTTTTAAAGCCCCCGTAGCTTAGCAGGTAGAGCGCGCGGCTGTTAACCGCGAGGTCCCCAGTTCAAGTCTGGGCGGGGGCGCTAATTAGTCTTAAGAGCTTCTCATTAAAACATAGATTAAAAACAAGCATGAAGCATTAAAACCGAAACATATATATATATATATATATATCC
>JAGGZX010000090.1 GCA_021161785.1 Candidatus Woesearchaeota archaeon
ATCATAGAGTATTTAGTTAAAGAACAAAATAGGGACACAAGCAAAATACTTGATAGAGAGCTGAAAATAAACCTTGTGAAAGGGAAGATAATAAGCATTATTGGACCTAGAAGGTCTGGAAAAACTTATTATTTATACAAGCTTCGGGAAAGGTTTAGAAATTTTTTGCATTTGAATTTTGATAACTTGTTCTTAAAAGACTTGCAGGCCACACAGATTTATGACGTGCTAGCGTTATATCAAGAAGTCTTCGGAAAGAAGCCTAAAACATTGTTTTTTGACGAAATTCAAAACTTGAAGCATTGGCAAACATTGGTTAGAACATTGATTGATACTGGAGAGTTTAATATTTTCATATCAGGTTCAAGTTCAAAACTGCTTAGCAGGGAGATAGCTACTGAATTAAGAGGTAGAACTCTAAGTTACATACTCTTACCTTTCAGTTTTAAAGAATTTTTAAACTTACAAAATGTTAAGCAAGGAAGATACTTGTTGCTAGAAGAACAAGCTAGAATTAGAAGGGCTCTAAAACGATTCATGGATTATGGGTCTTTCCCAGAAATTGTTTTAAAGCCTGACAAAGAGCGCATCTTGAGAGAGTATTACAACACCATACTATACACTGATTTCGTTGAGAGGTTTGGTTTGAAAAACATAGAATTAGCAAAGAGTTTGTTTGAATTCTTCTTCCAAAACTTTTCTAAAGAGTTTAGCGTGAGGAGGTTTCTAAACTTCTTTAGAGCTGGTAAAAGAACTGTTTATGAATACATTGAAAAACTGCCAGAAACATTTACAGTCTTCTTTGTCGAAAAATTTTCTAAAAACTTATACATAAGAAAGTCTTGGCCTAGAAAGGTTTATGTTTGCGATTTAGGTTTTTCAAGAATTCTAGGGTTTTCACAAGACATTGGTAAGAAAATGGAAAACACTGTTTTTTTACAGCTTTTAAGATACTTAAACACCAATCCTTTAACAAGCATTTATTTCTTTAAATCCATGCAAGGCCAAGAAGTTGATTTTATTGTTAAAGAAGGAGCAAGGATTAAGCAATTAATACAAGTCACTTACGCTACTGCTAGAGATGAGATTGACAAGCGTGAAATAAAATCTTTGCTCAAAGCTAGCGAGTTATTAAAATGTAAAAACTTGCTAGTAATTACTTGGGATTACGAGGCAGTTGAAGAAATAAAAAACAAAAAAGTAAAGTTCATACCGCTTTGGAAATGGCTTTTAAATGTTTAGCCTTCTATAAATCTTTTCAAGCATTTTTAAATTTGGGTGTTGTGCAGTTCTTATCTTTTTTACTCTTTTTATTTTAATTTTAGTATGTAACCTTTAACCTTTCCTTCAGGCTTTGCCTTGCCACCGAAAGCTTCAAGATAAGTCTTGCTAAAACCTTCTGGCAATGCGTGAAGCTTTTCAAGAGAAACAGTTTCCAAGTTTAAACCTTTACGCTTTAAATACTTGTTAAACCTGTCAGGACTTGGATTGTAAACGTCAATATTGAACAACACGTAATCAACACCACTATCCTTTGCAGCTTTAACAATGGCTTTGTAAAATTTTTCCTCCCAACCCTTAACAACATCCCTAAAAGCTCTGCCAAACTCCACGCTATCAACAAGCAAAACCTTGTTACCTTGGTCATCTTTACACTTTGCCATGATGGCAACGCCAACATCGTCTTTAGAGCCTGTGAAGCTTTCAAGCTTGTACTTGAGCAAGCCAACATCCCTGTCAGCAAGGTAGACAAGACTAGCCCACTTGTTCTCTCCTAAAGGCATGAAAGCACAGCAAGAAGTGTTGGTAGAGTCAAAAAGAAAGTCAACGCCAGGCTTCTCCATCTCAATAACCTCGCCAACATAAGACTGAGTTCTCAAACCGTAAACACCTCTAATGCTATCAATAATATCACTCAAAGGCTCAACCTTTTCTGGCAACCCAGGCTTCACAAACCTTTCATAAAAATAGTTAAGAATCCTCTTACCAGCCTCCCTATCACCCTGCCTAAGCTTTTGATAATCATCTTTTATATCTCTAAAAATGTTTTCAGGCCTTTCAGAACTCCTAACGTAAAGCAAAGCCTGTTTCAATTTTTTACCCCCCTCAAAATTCTTAAGCAACTCCCTCGTAAATTTTACACTCTCTTCCCTCTTTCCACCCTGACCAGAAAAGAACACGCCAAGCCTACCCTTACTAGTGGGTTTTACCTTAGCCCACCTGCCAACCATTGCCTTGACAAACATGTCAACAAGCAGTTCAGGCTTCACACTAGTTTTCACAAGACTTAACCTCTCATTATGGTAAACCTTGCCAAGCTTGAACTCTCTACCCTTCTCACTCTCAATCTTACTAATACTGTTAAACAACCCCCCAACATCAGCAACATACTCGTCAGGAATCAAAGCAAACCTTAAAACATCATCAAAATCTTTAACAAAGAATTCAGGATTGTCAACGCTAAACCTTTGACTAACATAACCCAAACCCTTCTCAAAAACCTGCCGAAGCCAAGCATTGCTTAAAGAAGGCTTGTCTAAATCAAAACCAGCACCCCTCAACCTAGCATAAGCAACAAGCCTCCTAACCTTCTCATAAACATCACCCTTCTCACTAGCTAAAACCTCAACATCCCCAGCAGAAAAACTAACATCTTGTAAAAACCCATTAACTCTTTCCAAATCATCAACTTTTAACCTCTTATTACTCGCATTAGAAAAAAGCTTCACATAACCACTAGCCTTATCAAGAGAATTTTTAGCAATATATCCAGCCCAACTAACCAACATAGCCTGAGCTTTTTTATCCATGATGTTAAATAATTCTTTAAGCAAATCCTTGTTCTCAAGCATTAGATTTACATAACCTTTAACCAAATCAAGAGAATTTTCAACAAGCAATGCAGCCCTATAAACCAACTCGGATTGAGCTTCTTCATCCATAACCTTGAATAACTCTTTATTCTCAAACAACAATCCCACATAACCCCCAGCCAAATCAAGAGACTTCTCAGCAATACCCCCTGCCCAAAAAACTAAACTATATTGGGCTTTTCCACCCATGATGTTGAATAATTCTTTAAGCAACCCCCTATTCTCAAACAATAACCCCACATAACCCTCAGCCAAATCAAGAGAATCTTTAGCAATATATCCAGCCCTATAAACCAA